>NZ_JASKYT010000004.1:0-51836 GCF_041028275.1 Streptomyces sp. PU-14G | reverse complement strand
GGTTGAGGCGGGTGACGGGGTCGGGGTCAGCGCTTGCCGACGTGTGTGCGTTCGAAGGCGTTGGCGGCGGACTCCAGGCGCCACTGGGCGGCTGCCTTCGGGCTGTCGGCCAGGAGGCGACCGCAGGCGCCGCCGGGCCTGCCGCTGCCTGGGCGTTCCTTCGCACAGGCAGCGGTGGGCCGGTAGCCGTCGCGTGTCGGGTTGCCGCGCCACAGGCTGCGGCCGGGCAGGAAGGCGTACTCCAGCGAGGCCCGCGCCAGGTCTTTCAGCTCGGGGTAGCGCAGCCGGTAGGTGGTGGACGCGTACTGGTATTCGTGGCTGATGTCGGTGCGGGAGATGCCCGGATCGTCGGTGGACAGGACCACCGGCACGCCATAGGCGCGGTAGGTGTTGAACGGGTGGTCGTCACCCTTCACACCGAGGATCTGTGCGTTGCTGGTGAGCGGCACCTCGACGGCCGTCTCCCGGCGGGCCATGGTGCGGGCCAGCTGCTGCCAGTTGTTCTCGTGTACGAGGTCGACGCCGTGGCCGATGCGCTCGGCCTTCGCCACGTTCACCGCCTCGCCGATGTGGAAGGACAGATCCTCCGGCTTGACCAGCCCGGGCCACAGCTCTCCGGCGTGCAGGGTGATGTGGGCCTTCGGGTACTGCTTGCCCAGGTAGTTCAGCATCCGCATCTGGAGCCGGTAGTTGCGCAGCGCGCTCTCCCCGTCCTCAGGCTGGACGAGGTTGACCGCGACGAACCGGGGGTCGCGTTCGGCCAGCCGCAGGCCGAGTGCGATCTGGGTGAAGACGCGCTCGGGTGAGCTGCCGCGGGAGACCTGCGAGATCCACCGGACGGGCATCCGGCAGGCGCGGCGGGGGTGTGCGGTGTCGCAGCGTGCCTCGGTGCGGAACTCGGCGCCTGTGCGGTCGGCCTCCTTCCGGGCCTGTGCCACCAACCGGTCCAGCTTGCCCCCGGCGAGGAGCTTGCGGTGCATCCGTGCCGGGTCCGGGTCCCAGCCGACCTCTTCGGCGAGCTTCTTCGCGCCCTCGGAGGCGGGGGTCGCCATCGTCTCCAGGTAGGACTGGTTCTGCTGGGCCGCGTGCTCGGCGACCTCCGCGAGGAGTTTGCCCGGATGGCGCCAGGTCACCTCGCCGAACTTGCCGAAGGCGGCGAAGAAGTGGTCGTGCCCGGACTCGCCCTGCGGGAAGTCCTCCATGGACCAGGCCCGCACCAGCTCCTTGTGGAACGCCTTGTCGGTGCGCGCGTCGGCGGCCGGGCGGGCACCGTCCTTGCACGGCGGCTGCACCGCGGTCATCGTCTTCTTCTCGATGCACAGCCCGTCCTGCGCGGCGAGTTCGATGAGGTACTCGGTGCTGACGGCGCCGGAGAGGTGGTTGTGCAGGTCGCCGCCCTTGGGCAGCTTCCAGAAGAAGTCCCGCAGCCGGTCGGGGTCGTTGCGGACGGATTCCAGGTAGGCGGCGGTGCGCGCCTCGGCGCGCGTGGCGGGCGGCCGGACGGCGGGCCCGGCGGCGGGGCCGGCCTTGTCGGTCCGGGCCTCGCCGGGCTGAGCGGCGGCCGGCAGCGTGGACAGCGCGGTCAGCAGACAGAGTGCGGCGGCGCCCGTGGGGTAGAGCACCCGACGGCGGCCGATTCGGGATCGATGAGTCACCTGATCATGATCAGGAGATCGCGCGATGTGTGACGGCGATCGCGATAACGTCACCCGATCGTGGGATTGCCCCGGGGCGGCGTGTGAAATGCCAGTTGGGTGCCAGTGGCTACGTTCGATCCATGTGCCACCTCCAGCTTTCCGGAGTGGGTGTGCGACGCGCCGCGCCTTGCGTGTGGCTGATGGCGGAGTCCTGAGAAGAGCCGCTGACGCGAAGTGGTATCCGCGTGGAGCGTCGCCGGCACTTGTCACCGAGCCTCCTGCGCACCTTCGACGGCTGGGAGACCCGTTTGAGGTCAGATGTGCAGGACCGAGCGTTCCCTGAGCGGCATCAGGGTGATGCGGCGTCTCGGTGCGGACGCGCAGCGTCGAAGAGGTCAAGAGCCAGAAGACCGTCGGTCACCAGAAGACCGTCGGTCAGCTGACCGCATTTCAGGAAGGCCTGGTCTACCCCGGCAAGGACACACCGGTGCGAGCAGTGGCGAGGACAACATCGAAGGGGAAGTCCGTGACCAGCCGCCGTCCGAACTGGTCACGGAGGGTGGGGATGAGGTCGTCGAGCACAGCGTCACCACGCTGGCGGACGAGTTGCGCGTGCGGGCCCTGAGGGACGATCCGCCCGACCTGCCGATGCTCACTCCGGCAGGACCTGGCTCCTACCGGGTGCGTGTGCGTGCCCGCGGCCGGGGCATCCCCCGGACGGGGTCGCCGAGGAGCCCATCGAGGACTACCTCCTCACCGTGTTGGCCCGCCCTGCATCATGTCCGGTCCTGCCTACGCCCGCCATCTCGTCGCACGCGGGACGCGGGCCGGAGCCGGGATCCGCACCCATGGTCACCGGCTGGGATGACGACCACATGGTCCGCGTGACCAGCCCGGACGGCCGCTATGCCATCCGTCTGCGGGCAATCGTGCCGGCCACTGGTGCCCGCGAGCGGCCCCGCACCGCACGCCGCATCACCGGCGACCGTCCGCACGGCGTCTCCACCACCGGTCGGCTGCGAAACCTCGGCCACCTCCATCATCAGCCCGTCGGCCAGCGCGCGGTCATCGTCGGGGGCGAACTCGTCAGCTGGTCGGCGGCCGTCACACTTGTTGCTACGCATGCGGCTCGTGAGCGAAGCGTCGCTGCCGCGGCGTCCGTGAAAGGGGTGTGGGAGCCCGGCGCAGGGCTCCCACACCCCTTTCACGGAGAGGCGAGGGGACAGGTGGGGTCAGTAGATGTTGGCCGCCACGTCCGCGCCGTCTTCCCGCCCCGCGTTGATCTGGGCGCGCAGGGCGATCTCGTCGTAGACCCGGACCTCCTTGACGATGCGGCCGTCCTGGATCAGGAACTGCGAGACGCCGAGGACCGTGACGGGCTTGCCGGTGAGCGGGCCGAAGGCTGGGGTGCCGCGGTAGGTGCCGTGCATGGTCCACAGCACGGCGACGCGCAGGCCCGCATACCGCTCGGCGTGGTGGGTCTGGACGTCCCGCACGGCGAAACGCGCGTCGGGGAAGGGGCCGACCATGTCCAGCAGATCGGACTGGTAGCGCTCCGGCCGGATGACGGTGCGGTCGCCGATGGTGTGCAGAAAGAGGTCGCGCGCCATGAAGTCGTTGACCTTGTTGAGCTCGCGCTGTGACCAGACCCGGTCGATGAACTCGAGGACCATCTCACACTCGGGGCGGAAGTCGTCGGAGCGCGGACCGCTGACTCCTTCCGCGAGCACGTCTGTCGGCGGCTCCTCGGTCATCGACCCGGTGTAGCCCTGGAACTGGAGGTCGCGGGCGGCTTCGTCCGGGTCGATGCCGAGCTGCAGGCAGGTCGCGAGGTCGTCGCGCACCACCCACTCCTCGACCATGCGGCCGCGCCGGTAGAGGCAGTTGGCGATCGTGCGCTTGCGGACTCGGACGTTGCGGCCGTTCGCGAGGTGCTGGTCGGCGGAGAAGACCAGGTGCGAGCTGAGGAACGCGTCGTCCCCACGCGCCTCCCACACCACGTCCTCGGCCTGGCCGACGTGGTCCGGCGCGTCGGCCATTCGCATCGTGCTGCCCTCGATGACGCCGTCGCGGCCGACGACTGTGCCGAGGCTGGCGTGGACGATCGAGTCGGGCTCGTAGTTGTCGACGATGTGGGCGATGTCGCGCTCGACCCAGATGCGGTCGGTCACCTCGCGGATGAACTCGTCCGGGTCGTTGTAGGGCTCGTACGCGACGGGGTTCAGGGGCATGGTGCTTCTTCCGTTCCAGTGAGGAAATACGTATGTATGGTGGCTGATGGGTGGGGGTCGGGCAAGGGGTTGCCGGGCGGTGGATCAGGCGGGCTGTGGTGCCTCTTGGCGGGGGAACTTGTCCGCGCCCAGCTGGGTGCGGTACGTCTCCGTCATGAAGGTGGTGACGACGACGAGTGCCAGGACTGCGCCGGCGGCCAGGTAGGCCCACACGGAGTAGATGGTGCCGAAGGTGTCGACGAGCAGCGTTGCCACGAACGGGGTGATCCCCATGAAGATGGAGAACGAGCTGTTGTAGGCGATGGCGCTCGCGCTGAACCGGGTGCGGGTGGAGAAGAGTTCGGCCGCGCAGACCGTGATGATGCCGGTGAGGAAGAACTCCGGCACCAGGTAGATGAGCTGGCTGGTGACGGCGGCGCCGAAGGTGCCCGCCTCGCCGACCCAGAAGGCCAGCGGGACCAGCACGATGCAGGCTATGGCACCCGTGAGGAGCATCGGCTTGCGTCCGATGCGGTCCGAGAGCTTGCCGGCCAGCGGCAGCAGCGGGATGAGGACGGCGATCGAGATGGCGTTGGAGGCCAGGCCCATCCAGCGGGGCAGGCCGAGCGTGTTCGTCAGGTACTGCGGATAGAACGTGACCCAGGTGTAGGACAGGATCGCGCACATGATGGAGATCCCGCAGTAGACCAGGATGGGACGCCACTGCGACCGCAGGGCCTCGATCACCGGCGACTTGACGACATCGGTGCCGTCCTCGGTGGCCCGGACGAACTCTGGGCTCTCCGAGATGCGGCTGCGCATCCACAGGCCGATCAGGCTGAGCGGGATCGCCAGCAGGAACGGGATGCGCCAGCCCCACGAGTCGAGTGCGGGGCCCTGGAAGACCCAGCTCGTCAGTGAGGCGACACCGGCCCCGGCGAGTGTGCCGACGAAGCAGCTGTTGGAGGCGTACGAGGTGTAGTAAGCGCGCCGGTTGGGCTCTGCCCACTCGACGATGAACGCGACCGCGCCCACGTACTCGCCGCCGGAGACAACCCCCTGGACCACGCGGAGCGCCAGAAGCAGGAGTGGTGCCACAATGCCGACCTGGTGGTACGTGGGCAGGACCGCGACGAGGGCGGTGGACGCACCCATGGCCACCAGGGTCCACAGCAGCGTCTTCCTGCGGCCCAGCCGATCGCCCCAGCGGCCCAGCATGGTCCCGCCGAGGGGACGGACCAGGCACGCGATCGCGATGATCGCGTACGTGCCGAGCACCGCCACGGTCTTGTCGCTCTCCGGGAAGAACGCCGGGGCCATGATCGGTGCCATGTAGCCGTACAGGCCGTAGTCGAACTGCTCGACGAAGTTACCGACGCTGCCCGCGCCGATGGCCCGGCGAATCGCACTCCGCTTCTCCGCCTCGTCGGGGGCGATTTTGGCGGGCGTGCGGGGTGGCGCTGCAGAGGACATGACTGCTCCGATCGCGCGGCGGATGAGGAGTTGCATGCGGCATGTGCATAGGTATGAACCGAGAGCGAATGTTGAGGTTTCGGATGGGCGGGAGGTGAGAGGCCCTAGGGCGCCGGCGGCCCCGATGGCCGGGCGAGCGCGCCCATGGTGTCCATCAGCACCTGCGCCATGTTGAAGACGATCAGGCGGGCCCCGGACTCCTCGGCGGCCTGCGCCGCCGCGAGGTGGGGGACGATCGTCATCACCGTGCGGCCGTGCTGGGCCGTGGCCCGGTGTGCCTGCCGGACCAGGTCGTCGACGACCGCCTGCGCGGGGAAGCCGCAGTCCGCCGCCAGGTCGGCGGGGCCCACCAGGACCGCGTCCACACCCTCGGTGGCGGCGATCTCGTCGGCCGCGGCGCACGCCCGCCGTGTCTCGATCATCGGGACGACCAGCGTCTCGCGGGACGCCGCCACATGCTCGGCCGCGGTGACCGTGCCGAACCGCCCCGACCTGCTGTAGGTGGCGAAGCCCCGCTCGCCCCACGGCGGATAGTGGCTCGCGGCCACAGCACGCCGGGCGTCCTCGGCGCCGTCCACGTGCGGATGGACGAGTCCGGCCGCGCCCAGATCCAGGCAGCGCAGCGCCAGTGCGGGCTCGGCGGTGCCCACCCGTACCAGGACGTCGACGCCGTGGGCCTCGGCCGCCATGATGTGCTGCTGGAGCAGTGCCGTGTCCGCGGGCCCGTGCTCGCAGTCGATGAACACGAAGTCCAGACCGGCGACGCCCGCCATCTCCACCAGCGTCTCCGAGGGCAGCCGCAGTAGCGCACCGCGCAGCGCATCGCCGGCCGCCAGGCGCTGTTTGAGGCTGCGGCGCGGGGTGCGCGGGGCGGTCATCGGGCCACCATCCCCGCCGACAGGTCGATATCGGCGCCGCACATGCCACGCATCCGCAGCATCGCGCTCACCGCCTCGCCGACCTCCTCCTCGGTCACCATCCGCCCGAGCGCGGCACGCGACACGAAGGCCTCCTCGGCCTCGGCGTAGCTGCTGCCCGTGCGCTCGGCCTCCAGGCGGAAATTGCGCTCCATGCGCGGCCCCGAAACCGGCCCGGGGGACAGAGAGTTGACCGTGACGCCCTGCGGCCCCACCTCGCCCGCCAGCGTGGTCGTCAGGCCGATGACCGCCATCTTCGACGCGCAGTACGGGGTGCGCCGCAGCAACGGCCGCTTGCCCGAGACCGAGGCGAGGTTGATGACATCACCAAAGCCGCGCCGGGACATCGCGGGAAGGAACGCCCGGCACATCAGGAACACGCCGCGTACGTTGATGTCGAAGACCTCGTCCCAGTCCTCGGGCGAGATGTCGGTCAGCGGTGCCACCGGGCCGGCGATGCCCGCGTTGTTGACCAGGATGGATATCTCCTCGTCCGCGAGGGCGGCGGCGAGCGCCTCGACGTCCGCGGGCCGGGACACGTCACAGGCCTGGGGAACGACTTCGGGCCCGAGTTCGTCGGCGGTGCGCTTCAGGGTGTCCCCGTCGCGCCCGGTGATCACCGCGCGGGCGCCGTCGGCCAGCAGCGAGCGGGTGATGGCGCGGCCCAGGCCGCTGCCGCCCCCGGTCACGAGCGCCGTCCGCCCGGCGAGGGACGTCCCGGCGAGGGACGTCCCGGTGGGATCGGTCGTCATGCGCCGGCCTCCTCATTCCACTCCAGCGCCTTGTCGCCGTACTTCGCGGCGCGGACGTCACCGGAGCGCGCGTGGCCCTCGAAAAGCTCGACGCGGGCGGCGCGCCCGCACACCTCACCGAGCAGTGCCGACGAAGCGGTGTCGGTGACCTCCTGGTGGGTGACCGTCTTGAGGTACTTGCCGACCCACAGGCCGCCCGTGTAGCGGGCGGCGCCGCGGGTGGGCAGGACGTGGTTGGTGCCGATGACCTTGTCGCCGTAGCTGACGCAGGTGCCCTCGCCGAGGAAGAGCGCGCCGTAGTCGCGCATCTTCTCCAGTGCCTGGCGCGGGTTCTCGGTCAGTACCTCGACATGCTCGCTCGCGTAGGAGTCCGCGATCTCGAAGGCCTCGTCGAGGGTGTCGGCCACGACGATCTCGCCGTGGTCGCGCCAGGCCGGCCCGGCGAAGTCCTTCGTCGGCATGCCGGGCAGCAGCCGCTCGATGTGCCGCTCGACCTCGCGCCCCAGATCCTCGGACGTGGTGACGAGGACGGCGGGGGAGTCCGGGCCGTGCTCGGCCTGGGACAGCAGGTCGACGGCGACCACGAAGGGGTCCGCGTGCTCGTCCGCGATCACCAGGATCTCCGTGGGCCCGGCGAACAGGTCGATGCCCACCTCGCCGAACAGCTGACGCTTGGCCTCGGCCACATACGCGTTGCCGGGCCCCGCCAGCATCGGCACGCTGCCGATCGTCTCGGTCCCCACCGCCATCGCCGCGATGGCCTGGACGCCGCCGAGCAGATAGATCTCGTCGGCGCCTGCCAGATGCATCGCCGCGACCGTCGCGGCCGGGATCTCGCCCCGGATGGGCGGGGTGCAGGCGACGACCCGGGGCACACCCGCGACCTTCGCGGTCACGATCGTCATATGGGCCGAGGCGGTCAGCGGGTAACGCCCGCCGGGCACATACGCGCCGGCGGCGGAGACGGGGACGTGCCGGTGGCCGAGCCGGACGCCGGGCAGCGTCTCGATCTCGACGTCGAGCAGTGCGTCGCGCTGCGCCTGGGCGAAGGTACGCACCTGCTCCTGTACGAACCGGATGTCGTCCAGCACCTGCTCCGGGACACCGGCGACGATGCGCTCGGTCTCCTCATCCGACAGCCGGAACGACTCCGGGCCCCAGCCGTCGAACTTCTCGGAGTACTGGCGCACCGCGTCGTCGCCGCGCTCGCGGATGTCGTCGAGGATGGCGCGCACCCGGTCGGCGACGTCCGCGCGGGCGGCGGTCACCTGGGCGGCGGGGACGGGGGACTTGAGGAATCGGGGCATGACGGCTCTCTTCGACTCGCTTCGTTGGACGGGGGGTGGGGTGTCAGGCGGCSGCGACCGCGGCGACCAGGTCCCGCAGCGCCGCACCCACSGCGTCGGGCCGCTGCCACGGCACGAGGTGTCCGGAGTCGGGCAGTTCGCGCAGGCGGGAGTGCGGCAGGGCCTCGGCGATGGCGTGGTGGAAGGCGGGCGGGCAGAGCGTGTCCCGGCTGCCCGCGAGGACAACGGAGGGGCAGCGCGCCGAGCGCAGCGCCGCGAACGCGTCCTCGCGGGTGGGCTGGGCGGCAAGCTGAGCGCGGGCGGCGTCGGGGCCCACGGCCTGTGCCATGCGACGGTAGCGCTCGGCGTCCGCCGTCGACCCATGCCGGTCGGGGAACATGTCCGGCAGCGTGCGCTCGATCACCTCCGCGAACCGGCCGGCCGCGACGAGAGTGTCCAACTCCCGCCAGGCCGCCCGCTGCTCCGGACGAGGGGCGTCGGCGTTCGTCGCCATCACGCACAGTCCAGCCACCCGCTCCGGGGCCCGCCGCAGCGCCTCGAATCCGACAATGGCGCCCAGGCTGAGCCCCACGAGCACGAACGGCCCGTCCACTGCGGCAAGCACATCGTCCGCGAGCGTGCCGATGTCCGGCCGCCGCAGCGCGACGTGATGGACGGCGTGACCCTCGGGGAAAGTGACGTCCGACCACAGGCTCGTGTCGCAGAGCATGCCGGGGACCACGACCAGGGGCAGCGGCACGCCGGTCACCAGCGCCGCGCGGAGCGGGGCAGCAGCGCGTACGGGGCGACGTATCCATTGTGGTCGAGGCCCAGGCCCCCGTCGGCGGCGGCCTTGAGGACTTCCTCGTCCCACTCCAGGAGGACCCGCCCGTCGCCGGAGTTGACCACGAGGAGATCGCCCTCCTCCTCGCCGACGTTGCGCAGTGTGCGCCAGGCGTCCTGGGGCACCGAGAGCATGTCGCGCGGGCCGAGCCGCACCGAGACCGGGTCGGTGCGGTTGAGAGTGATCTCCCACTCGCCGTCCTTGACGATGAGTGTCTGGGTCTCGTGCTGGCGGTGCGGGGAGACACCCTGGCCGGGCTCGGCACGCAACCAGGCGAGGTTGTGGCCGTGCGGGTTGAACACGCGCGGCTCCTGGTGCGGGTCCTCGGTCATGCCGTAGCCGATGACGCAGCTCAGGCGCGCGCCGCCGCCGGGAAGGGAGCTGTCGAGGAAGGGATGCTGCGACCACACGAGGTCGTCGGTGGCCGCGACCCGGCGCTTCATCTCCTCGGCGCTGTAGTGGCGCAGCCGGTCGATGTGCTCCTGCGTCATGGGCGTGACCCGCTCGGACTCCGGCGGAAGAGTGTCCCCGGCGACGGTGTCGACGAGCTGGTTGTCAGCGGTGAGGTAGAGGCCGTGCTGTGCCGCCTCGCGCAGGACCGAGGGGCCCCAGATGATGCCGCCGGTGTCGTCCATGCCGAGCACGGTGAACAGCCAGCCGTCGTCCGGGCCTGTGTTGGTGAAGCCGCGGAAGATCCAGGTGGGTACGGAGACGATGTCTCCTGCCTTCAGGGGGAGTTCGCCTTCCTCGCCGTCGGCGCCCCAGCGCAGCAGGTACTCGCCCGCGGTGCAGACGAACACCTCGGCGGTGTAGTGCAGGTGCAGGTTGTTGGTGATGCCGTGCGGCATGGCGGCGGCGCCGATGTTGTAGCCGTGCGGCAGTCGCAGGTTGACGTGCTGGCCGGAAGACTGCGAGACGCCCGGCCCGATCATGGCGTAGTTCTCCTTCCGGTCCGAGCCGGGCGTACGGCAGTCGATGAAGGCCTGATTGCAGGAGACGAAGTCGCTGCGGCGCACGGTGCGGCGCTCCAGCTCGGGTGTGGACACGACGACATCGGACATGGGGGCTCCCTGGTCGGCAAGCAGGATCGGAATACGTATGCATTTCCCATGACAGGCTCCGGAAGTGTGCCCTGTCAAGGGGGGAGTAATGACTTTCGGGGCTTTTGACGAACGAGTAGCGGTCAAGGAAGTCGAAGCGGACATACGTATACGGCGGCGTACGTATACTGTCGGGGTCGCGGATTCCGGTTCCGGGCGGTACGCGGTGTCGACGAGGAGAGAGACATGGCGATCACGAGTCACGACGTGGCGAAACTCGCGGGTGTCTCGCAGCCCACGGTCTCCCGCGCCCTGCGCGACGACCCTCGTGTCTCGCGGCCCACCCGCGAGAAGATCAAGCGGGCCGCCCAGGCGCTCGACTACGTACCCAGCGAAGCGGGCCGCACGCTGTCCACCCGCGCCACCTGGCGGGTCGGCGTCATCGTGACCGACATGACCAACCCGTTCTACCCGCACGTCGTCGCGCCGCTCCACGACGAGCTGCAGCGGCTCGGGTACCGGATGATGCTGCTCATCGAGCGTTCGGACGAGGCGGTAGCCGAGGAGAAGCTGCTGGACCAGTCGCTCGACGGTGTGGTCCTCGCGACGGCCACCACCGACTCGCGCCTGCCCGCCCTGCTGGAGCGGCGCGACATGCCCTACGTCTTCCTCAACCGGGACACCGGCAGGCCGGGCGACTTCGCGTCCGTCGTCGACAACGAGGCCGGCGGTCGCCTCGTCGCGCAGGAGCTGGTCGGCCTCGGCCACCGCCGTATCGCGGGCATCTTCGGCGCCGCCAACACCACGACCGGCCGCGAGCGCGAACTGGGCTTCCGGCTCGCCCTGGCCGACGCCGGCATCGGGCTGCCGGAAGACCGCGTGGTGAGGGGCGCGTTCGAGTACGAGACCGGATACGCGGCGCTGTCCTCCCTCCTCAAGGTTGCCGAACCGCCCACCGCCGTGTTCTGCGGCAACGACGTGGTGGCCATCGGGGTGCTCAACGCCGCGCTCGCCGCCGGCGTCGAGGTGCCCGGAGACCTCACCGTCATCGGCTTCGACGACCTGCCCATGGCGGCCTGGGAGGCGTTCCGGCTGACCACCGTCCGGCACGATCTGGGGGCCCTCGCCATTCAGGCGGCCCGGTTGCTGGCCCGGCGGATCGCCGAGGAGGCCGGGCCCGAAGGCGAACGCCACGCCCTGCCGATCGAGTTCGTCCCGAGAGCCACCCACGCCAAGGCCCGCTGACCCCTCACGACCGGGAAGCCACGCGGGCGGGCTCGGCAGCGGTCGCGGGCGCCCCAAGGCGTCGCTGCCGCACCACACCCACGGTGGCCAGCACCGCGGCGAGCCCGAGCGAGAGCCACAGCTCCAGCCGGTGGCCTGGCAGCACGGCCATGAGGACCAGCACCCCGGCGATGAACGCGATGGTGGCGAGCGTCAGGTAGGGGAAACCCCATATGCGTACATCGGTCGGCCGCTCGCCCTTGCGGCGCACGGCGTACTGCGTCAACGCGATGACCATGTACATCATCAGCGCGATCGCTCCGCTGGAGGCGATGAGGTACGAGAACACCTTCGGCAGCAGATAGTTGGCGATCACCGCGGTGACGCCGACGACGGTCGAGGCGAGGACCGCGTTGCGGGGCACCCCCTGCGACGAGGTCCGGGCGAAAGCGGCCGGGGCGTCACCCCGCCCGGCCAGCGAGAACAGCATCCGCGACGCCGTGTAGACGGCGGAGTTCAGGCAGCTGCACACGGCGACGACCAGCACCACGTCCATGATCCGGGAGGCGCCCGGGATGTTCATCCGGTCCAGGACGGCCTGGTAGGACCCCGCCGCCAGGTCGCCGGCGTTCCAGGGCACGAGACAGACCACGACGAGGATCGAACCGAGGTAGAAGAGGCCGAGTCGCCACACCACCGCGCGGATCGCCTTCTTGATGTTCTTGCGCGGCTCCTCGGACTCCGCCGCCGCGATGGTGACGATCTCGCTGCCCTGGAAGCTGAACATCGCGGTGAGCAGACCGGCGAGGACGGCCGTGACACCCTGCGGGGCGAAACCGCCGTGGCTCCAGAGGTTCGACACACCATGGGCGTCGGAGCCCGGCAGCACACCGAGCACCGCCAGCACCCCGAGGACCAGGAACGCCACGATCGCGACGACCTTGATCAGCGAGAACCAGTACTCGAACTCACCGTAGTTGCGCACCGCCAGCAGATTGCTGCCGGTCAGCGCGAGGATCACCGCGAGGGCCGGTATCCAGCTGGGGATCGAGGTGAGTCCCGCGATGACCTCTCCCGCGGCGATGGCCTCGATGGGGATGACCAGGATGTAGAACCACCAGTACAGGTACCCGATGGAGAATCCGGCCCAGCGGCCGAGCGCCCGGTCCGCGTACGTGGAGAAGGAGCCCGTGTCGGGGTTGGCGACGGCCATCTCGCCGAGCATCTGCATGACGAGCACCACCAGGGCGGCGGCCAGCAGGAACGACACGATCACGGCTGGGCCCGCGGTGGTCACGGCGGCCGACGAGCCGACGAACAGCCCGGCGCCGATCACCCCGCCGATGGAGATCATCGTGATCTGGCGGCCCTTCAGGCCCTGGGTGAGCGTCGCGCCCCCGGTGCGGGACGGCTCGGCAGGAGGGTGTTGCATGTGAGGATCCTTGGCTCGCGGACGAGAGGGGAGCCACGCCGCGCCTGACTGGCACGCAGGGTCCCGGAAGAGGGGTGTGCCCGGCCGGGGACGGACGCCGATGAGGGGCCTGTCCCCGGCCCGGGAGAGGAGCGGTCAGAGCTGCTCGCGCAGCGCGTCCGGCACGTTGTCGAACGCGCCCGAGGTACGGCCGATCGCGTCGATGCGCGCGGTGGCGGTGGCGCCGTGGGCCGCGAGCCCTTCGAAGGCGGAGATCCGCTCGACGGCCGGGGCGAGCGCCGCAGTGCCCTCCTTCGCGGCCCGCTGGTACGTCAGCGGCTTGAGGAACCGGGAGACCGACAGGCCGGCGTTGTAGCGCGCGGTCTTGCCCGTCGGCAGCACGTGATTGGTGCCGGCGATGCCCTTGTCGGAGTAGGCGACGGTGGACCACTGGCCGATGAAGAGCGAGCCGAAGTTGGTGAGGTTGGCCAGGTAGAAGTCGTCGTCCTCGGTGTGCACCTCGAGGTGCTCGGGGGCGATGACATCCGCGACGGCGACGGCGGCGTCCCGGTCCTCGACCACGATGACGGAGCCGAAGTCCCGCCAGGCCGGACCGGCGATGTCACGGGTGGCGAGGGTGGCGAGCTGGCGCTCCAGCTCGGCGACGACGGCCTTCCCGGTCTGCTCGGACGTGGTGATCAGCGCGGCGGGGGAGTTGGGGCCGTGCTCGGCCTGGCCCAGCAGGTCGGCCGCGACCCACTCCGAGTCTGCGCTCTCGTCGGCGATGACTGCGACCTCGGAGGGGCCGGCGAGCAGGTCGATGCCGACCTGGCCGAACAGCTGCCGTTTGGCCTCGGTGACGAACGCGTTGCCGGCGCCGACCAGCATGTCGACCGGTGCCTCGCCAAGGAGGCCGAAGGCCATCGCACCGAGCGCCTGGACGCCGCCGAGGGCGAACACCCGGTCGGCGCGGGAGAGGTAGGCGCCGTACAGCACCGCGGGGTGGGCGCCGTGCTCGCCCGACGGCGGGGTGCAAGCCACGACAGTGGGCACACCGGCCGTCTTGGCGACATTGACCGTCATGAACGCGCTGGCGAGCAGCGGGAAGCGGCCGGCTGGAAGGTAGGCGCCGACGCGGGAGACCGGCACGTACCGCTGGCCGCCCTGCACGCCGGGGGCGAGTTCGACCTCGAAGTCCGTGAGGTGCTCGCGCTGCGCGGCGGCGAACCGGTGGGTGCGTTCGTAGCCCATCTCCAGGGCGGTGCGGACATCCGGGGGAAGGGCGTCGCCGGACTTCTTCAGCTCGGGTGCGGAGACCTCCAGGCCGCCGGACCAGCCGTCCAGTTCCTGGGCGTAGGCGCGGACCGCGTCCATGCCCTTGTGCTCGATTTCCGTGAGCATTGCGGAGACGCGCTCGACGACCTTCGGGTCGCGCTGAGCGGGCGGACCGTCGACGGACGGCTTCTTGAGCCACTGGAGGGAAGGGAGGGTCTGGGCTTCGGCGTGCGTGATCTGCATGGCGACGACGCTAGACGGGCTTCTGCCGCAGGGCTAGGGGGGTGATTCCTGTCTCATCCACAGGTTTTTCCTGTCGTATGGTGGTGCCACCTGAGGGGCGGCCCCTCACAGGCCGCGAGCGAGGCGGAACTCGCGCAGGGTGTCCTCAGCGATGCGGGCCAGTTCGCGGGTGGCGCGGGACAGCGGGTGTCCCCGGCGCCGCACCAGCGCGATGGTGTCGTAGACGGGGTCGGCGAAGGGGGTCGTGTGCAGCCCCGCGGGGAACGCGGGACTGTCGACCACGGCGCGGCTGGCGATCGTGTCTCCGACCCCCGTGGTCACCAACTTCAGGGCGGCCTCCACGTGTTCGAGCTCGATCAGCGGGTCGACGCGGACGCCCGCGAACTGGGCGCGCTCGGCGAGCTGCCGCCGGGTGGGGTCCTGCCAGCCGTAGTGCGCGTCGTACAAGACCAGCGGTGCCCGCGCGAAGTCCTCGATGGTCACCGGTGTCCGGGTGCGTTCCTCGCTCGTGCTGACGTAGTACACCTCGTCGCGCAGCAGCGGCGCCACCTGGAGCTCCTCGTCGTCGATGGGGAGCACCACCAGGCCCGCCTCGATGCGTCCGGCTGCCACGGCCGCCGCAGTCTCGGCGGAGTTCTGCCCCACGAGGCGCACCCGCACCGACGGATAGCGGGCGTGGAACAGCTGCACCAGGTTGGACAGCAGGTAGTAGTCCGCGTTGCGCAGGACCCCGAGGGTGGCGGTGCCGCCGCCGAGCGAGCCGAGGGAGTGCACGGCCCGGGTGCCGCTGTCGGCGGCCTCCACGGACTGCTGGGCATACGGCAGCAGCTCCTGCCCCGCCGAGGTCAGCGTGAGGGTGCGGCTGCCGCGCACGAACAGCTCGGCGTCCAGCTCCGTCTCCAGGCGGCGCACCAGCTCGGAGGCGGAGGCCTGGGCCATGTCCAGGGCCCGCGCGGCGGCGGTGAACGACCCGAGTCGCTCCGCCTCGACGAAGGCTCTCAGTTGAGTGAGCGTCATGCGGCCACAGGCTAATCCTGCCTCTTCCGCAGGCATCAACGGGGTTGTCCCCGGGACGCGGGGCTGGTTGGCTCGTTCGGACTGCCGCACTCACCTCAGCCGAAAGGTTCCCTCCGTCGATGACCAGCCCCCTGTCGCTCTGCCTCGTCCAGTCGGCTGCGCTCCAGCACGATGCCCACGACGGCCTGGACTCCTTCGCTGCGGACGTGACGCGTCACAGTCGTGCCCACCCCGGTGCCCGACTGCTGGTCTACCCGGAGCTGCACCTGTGCGGCCACCGGCCGGACGAGGACCCCGAGACGGTCATGGCGGCGGCCGCCGAGCCGCTGGATGGCCCCCGCGGCGCCCGCCTGGCGGACCTCGCGCGCGAGGCCGGTGTGTGGCTGGCGCCCGGAAGCGTCTACGAGCGCGGCGACGACGGCGCGGTCTACAACACGGCGCCCGTGTACTCACCCGAGGGCCGGCGCGTCGCCGCGTACCGCAAGATGTTTCCCTGGCGCCCCTACGAGACGACCGCCTCCGGCACGGAGTTCGTCGTCTTCGACATGGCCGGGTACGGGCGCGTGGGCCTGTCCATCTGCTACGACGCCTGGTTCCCCGAGGTCACCCGCCACCTGGCCTGGCAGGGCGCCGACCTGGTCCTCAATCTGGTGCGCACGCCGACCGTCGACCGTGTCCAGGAGCTGGTCCTGGCGCGGGCGAACGCGATCGTGAACCAGGTCGCCATGGTCAGTGTCAACGCCGCGCAACCGGACGGCATAGGCCGCAGCGTCGTGGTCGACCCCGAGGGGCGGGTGCGGGCGGAGGCCGAGTCCGCCACCCACCAGGTCGTTACGGACGTCTTGGACCTCGCGGACGCGCGTCGCGTACGCACCTCGGGCACGGCGGGTCTCACACGGGTGTGGGACCCGTTCACGACCGGCCAGTCCCCGATCGAGCTGCCCTTGTATGCCGGCCGGATCGACCCCGAGCGCTGGCGTGCGGCACTCCGTCGGCCGATGAGCACACCGACTGGATGACGTCGGGGCGTGGCCCCGCCAGACCGGCAACGGGTCAGGGGCCGAGCCGTACCTCGCCACGCCGGCCGCGCCATGCGCCTTCTCCGGGGCAGCCATGCGCCATCTCCGGGGCAGGTGTTCTTCCGCTTGGCGCGGTGGAACGGTTTGCGGGGCAGTGGCGGCAGGGAACGGCGTGTGTCCGCGCCGATGGCCGCCATCATGGCGCGGCGCAGGAGCGGGACGCGGCCCGCGACGTTGATCAGCGGAGCGAGTGATGCCGCGAGCGCCAGCCACTGCGGGAGTCGGCCGAGGGCGTAGTGGCTGAGCGGGCGCCGACGTCTCTTGTACGTCCGGTGGAGGGCCTCCGACGTGAACATCGCCGTGTCGATGCCGGTGGGCCAGTCGTTGGCGCAGGCCTTGGGACGGTTACTGGTCCCACGGGAGATGCGGGGGCGGAAGTCGCGCGGCTTGCTGCCGAGACGTTCGGAGAAGGCACCTGCCGCGTCGCGGCCCACCGGCCGGAAGCGGTACACGAACGGCGTGAGCCCAAGGAATACGCGTGAGCGCCTGGTCGGTGTGCGTGGCACGTGGGAACTGTGCCGCGCTTGCTCTGGACCCCTCGTGACCGGGGCAGCTATGTCCCCGTGTGGGAACGATGCCATTCTCTGCGGAGGTCGACCCGTGATGCGGCGCCCCGCGGTTGTGCCTCGTTCGGTCTCCGTTCCCGTCGCGTCCTCCGCTTCCAGTCTCAGCCGAACTGAGGAGAGCGTCCGCGCTACCGACCTGAGCGGCACCGGCATCGGCTGCGGCGGCCCGCTGGACTCGGCCTCCGGTCTGCTCATCGCCCCAACGCACCTGCCCGGCTGGGTCGACATCCCTGTCACCCGGCTCGCCGAGGAGCGCTTCGGTCTGCCCGCGGTGCTGGAGAACGACGGCACGGCGGGCACGGCGGGAGAGTGGCGCTTCGGCGCGGGCCGCTCGGCGGAGTACCGCCACCTGCTCTACCTGACGATCTCCACCGGCGTCGGTTGCGGTCTCGTCCTGGACGGGCGCACGTTCCGCGGCGTGGCGCGGCGGGGCAACGGGGGCGAGCCGGGGCACGTCACCGTCCGGCCCGGCGGGCGGCGTTGCGTCAGGTGCAGCCGCGTCGGCTGCCTGGAGGCGCACGCACGCCTCCGGCACGTCCATCGCCCGGCGCGCCGCCGACGCCGTCGCACGGGCCTGCCACCGGGGTGAGACCAGCGCCCTCGACGACCCCGCCGCGCCGACCGCCAAGGCGGTCGCGGAAGCGGCCCGCGCCGGCGACCCGGTGGTCGCCGCGGTGTGGGACGAGACAGTCGAGATGCTGGCCGGCGGCCTCACCTCCCTCGTCAACGTCCTCGAACCCGACCTCGTCGTCCTCGACGGCGGTTTCACCCGCGCCGGCGAGCAACTCTGGCCCCTGTGCCGCAGCTCGTCACCGCACACGCCATGGGGCCCGCCGCCGGTGCCGTTCGCCTCGTCCACGCCGAGCACGGTGACACCAACGGCGTCCTCGGTGCCACCGCCTTCGCTTTCGAACGCCTCATCGACCTGCCCGCCGGGCACGACCCCGACCAGGAGTGCCATGCCCGACCAGGCTGGCTCCCCGAACCCCGCCTCCCCACCCGACGCCGGCCGCCGAAGCCCCGCGCCCCGCTCCGCCCCGCCGCGGTGTGGTGGACGCTCCGTCCGACACCTGGGGGCACCGGGTTCGCGCCTACGGCAAGGCGGTCGGCAACTTCACCTGCACCTGCGTCCGGCTCGTCGAGCACGGCCCGGTCCGTGCGGTACTGCGCGTCGAGAGCCGCCACGAACGCTCCGCCACGGCACCGGAGACATCGTGGTCCGTGCCTACGAGTCCACGGGCCGTCCCGCGCGTGCGCGGATCGCCCTGGCTCTGCTCGGGCAGCGGGTCGTCGAAGCGGACTTCGGGCCGTGCGAGATCAAGACCTTCCGGGTGCCGCGTGACGGCGGCTTGCCGGTCGTGGAGCCGGCGGTCCGGAGAAGGCCGCTGTGACACCGCTGCCCGAGTTGCCGGAGTTCGCTTCGCTCCCCACCACGGAACGACGGACCTGCTGGAGCGGCCCGTCGACGCGGAGACGGGCGAACCCGTCGCGGTAGCGGCAGCGCGTGGCCCGCACGCGGACCGTACGTCCTCCGTCGCCGCACCGGACGCCTGTCGCCTGCGGCGACGGAGCGCGCTGACATGCCGTCAACCATCGCCGTCAACCATCGCCGTCAACCATCGCCGTTAACCATCGCCGTTAACCATCGCCGTTAACCATCGCCGTTAACCATCGCCAGCAGCCAGCAGCCAGCAGCCAGCAGCCAGCAGTCAGCAGCCAGTCGCGCCGAACTCGGGCTCCCCTGCCCTTCGTCCGCGCATTCTGTGCGTTCCATTGACGCCCGTCGGGTGTGTGGTTACGTTCCCACATGGAATCGATGCCACACGCGGACCGCCCTGTTCCCGCCTCGCCCACGCACGCCGCATCGCCCGCACAGGCCCCAACCCGCTCCGCGCGTCCGCTCGCTCAGCACCCTTCCCAAGGGAGAGACCGTGGTACACGCCCCGTCCTTCGCACCCGGCGCGGACAACAGACCCGGCGCACCTCCGCCGGTCCCGCAGGGCAGCCGAGTTGTGCCCCGGCGTCCCGTCCTGGGGGCAGCCGCCGGGCTGCTCGGCGGCCTCGCGCTGACCGGATGCGGCATCGCCTCCGGCGCCGGGCGGGCACTGCGGGTCGCGTACCCCTTCTGGGGCGAGGACGACATCGTGCACCGCCAGATGAAGGACGCGGCACGGGCGTACGAGAAGCGGGGCCGAGGCCGCGAGGTCGAGCTGATACCGATCCCTGACCAGCAGGGCAACTTCGCCACCAAGATCGAGCTGATGCAGCGGTCCGCACCCAGCGCGCCCGACGTCGTTTTCCAGGACACGGTGATGACCAACGCCGACGTCCAGGCCGGGTATCTGCGGCCGCTCGACGAGCAGGTGCGTGCCTGGCCGGACTGGAAGCAGTTCGACAAGACGGCGCGCTCGGCGACCAGGGCCGACGACGGGCACATCTACGGAGTGCTCACCGGTACCGACGTGCGGGCCGTCCTCTACGACAAGCGCGTCTTCGCCGCCGCAGGACTGCCCGCCGCCTGGACCCCCCGCACGTGGGACGACCTGCTCGACGCGGCCCGCACCATCCACCGCCGCGTGCCGAAGGTGACCCCGATCAACGTCTACGCCACCAAGGCGCTGGGGGAGGCCACCACCACCCAGGGCCTGCTGATGCTGCTGTACGGCACCCGCGACGGCTTCTACGACGCGAAGGCCGACCGGTGGGCCGGCGACACCCCGGGGCTGCGGGACAGCCTCCGCTTCGTCGACACCGTTTTCCGCGAGCGGCTCGGCCCCACCCAGCAGATGTCCTTCAGCCCCACTGCGAAGGACAAACTGGTCTCCGAACTGCTCCCCGCAGGGCAGGTCGGCATCGCCGTGGGGGAGGGGTCGTGGACCCCCAAGACGTAGATCGAGGGCGGGTCCTCTCCCTGGCCGGAGTGGAGCCGGCACATGGGTGTGGCGCCGATGCCCACCCAGCACGGTCCCGGGCGGGTCAGCCTCTCCGGCGGCTGGATGCTCTCCGTTGGCGCGCACAGCGACACACCCGAGGCCGCCTTCGACTTCATCACCCTGCTGGCGGGGCGCGAGCGCGCTCTCCAGTACGCCGTCGAGAACGCGCAGATCCCGGTGCGTGAGGACGTGCTGGCCGACCCCGCCTACACCGAGGCGCTGCCCACCAACAAGGCCTTCGCCGACCTGCTGACCGTCACCGAGTTCCGGCCCACCCAGGCCGAGTACCTGATGGTCTCCAGCCGCGCCCAGGTCGCCATGGAGGATGTGATGACCGCGGACGCCACCCCTGCCGAGGCCGCCCGCACCTACGCCTCCGGCCTCCGCGACGACCTCGGCGAGGGGCGGGTGCGCGACCGTGGCTGAGCTGACCCGCGACCACCCCGCGACACCCCGCGGCGTGCCGGCCGCCGTCCCCGCCCGCCTGCGGCCCCCTTCCCGTGGTGGCGGCGAGGCACCGGGGAAGCCGCGCACCGCACGGCGAGCCTGGCCGCTGCTGCCCGCCCTCGTGCTGCTCGCGGTCTTCTTCGTCGGACCCGTCCTGTGGTGCGTCTACGCCGCGTTCACCAACACGGCGCTGACCGGGGCGGCGGCCCAGGACCCGCAGTTCGTCGGCGCCCGGAACTTCACCCGCCTCTTCGGCGACCAGCAGTTCACCACCTCCGTTCTGCTCACCCTCGTCTTCGCGCTCGCCTCCGGCGTGCTGGGCCAAAACGGGCTCGGCCTCAGCCTCGCGCTGCTGATGCGTGGCCGGGCGCGCTGGATCCGCACCCTGCTGGGCGTGCTGCTGGTCGGTGCCTGGGTGCTGCCGGAGATCGTCGCGGGCTTCACGCTGTACGCGTTCTTCTCGGACGGCGGCACCCTCGACACCGTCCTCACCTCGCTGCACCTGCCGGCGCCCGACTGGCTGGTCGAGCACGCCATGCTCACGGTCGTACTGGCCAACGTGTGGCGCGGCACGGCGTTCTCCTGGATGGTCTACACGGCCGCGCTGGACGAGATACCGCCCGAGATCGAGGACGCGGCCGTCACCGACGGCGCGGCCGGCTGGGCCAAGCTGTGGTGGGTGACACTGCCGATGATCCGGCGGTCGATCTTCACCAACCTGATGGTCGTCACCCTGCAGACCCTCGCGGTCTTCACCCTGATCTTCGTCCTCACCGGCGGCGGCCCCAGCGGTGCCTCCGAGACCGTGCCGCTGTACATGTACCAGCAGGCCTTCAAGTTCTTCCAGTTGGGCCAGGGGACCGCGATCGCCCTGGTGCTGCTCGCCATCGGCGGGGTCTTCTCCTTCCTCTACCTGCGCGTTTTGAAGCCGGAGCTGAACCGATGACGTCGCTGTCCCCCTCGCCGCTGTCGCTGACCAGACTGACCGCACCCCGCCGCTCGGCCGCCACCCCGCTCGTGTACGCCGTCCTACTGCTGGTCGCGCTCTGTTTCGCCGCGCCGTTCGTGTGGCTGCTGGTGGCCTCGCTGGACTCCGACGCCACCGCCAGCGCCACGGTGCCCGACCTGACCGCAGGCAACTTCTCGGCGGTACTCGGCTGGGAGACCAGCCTCCGCCCCATCCTCAACAGCCTGCTGCTGTGTGGGGGAGCGGCCCTGGTCAACATGGTGGTCTCCGTGCTCGCCGCCTACCCCCTCTCCCGGTACCGGCTGCGCTTCCGGCGGCCCTTCCTGTACGGGGTGCTGTTCGCCACCGGGCTGCCGGTGACCGCCATCATGGTGCCCGTCTACGAACTGTTCGTCCGGCTTGAGCTGGTGGACTCCCTGTGGGGCACCATGTTCTTCCTGGCGACCGCCACCCTGCCCTTCTCCCTCTGGCTGACCAAGGGGTTCATGGACGGGGTGCCGGTCTCGCTGGAGGAGGCCGCCTGGGTCGACGGGGCGTCCGGGCTGCAGTCGCTGCGTTACGTGGTGCTACCGCTGATGGCGCCCGGCATGGCGGTGGTCGCCGTCTTCACCTTCATCGGCGCGTGGGGCAACTTCTTCATCCCGTTCGTGCTGCTCCAGTCCCCGGAGAAGGAGCCCGCCGCGGTGGGCCTGTTCACCTTCTTCGGGCAGTACGGGACTGTCGCCTACGGGCAGTTGGCCGCCTACTCGATCCTCTACTCGTTGCCGGCCGTCCTGCTGTACGTGCTGGTCTCCCGCAAGCTCGGCGGCGGCTTCGGCCTCGGCGGCGGGCTGAAGGGGTGACGGTATGACACCGCCCGCCGCGCTCGCCGGTGTCGACATCGGCTCGACCCACTGCAAGGCGCTGCTGTGCGACGCCTCGGGTACGGTCCTCGCCCGCGCCCAGCGGCGCACCCCGCGCGGCGGCGCGGGCGGACACCACCACCCGGCACAGGACCTGCTCGCCGCCGGGCTCGGCGCGCTGCGCGACTGCCTGCGGTCGGCAGACCGGGAACCCGACGCCATCGGTGTCACTGGCATGGCCGAGGCAGGCGCCCCGCTGGACCGGGACGGGGTACCGCTCGGCCCCGTCCTCGCCTGGTCCGACCCCGCGCCTGCGCCGTACGCCGAGCGCCTCGCCCGCAGATGGGGGAGAGCGGCACTGCACGCCCGTACCGGGGTGCTCCCGCAGGCCAAGGTGCCGCTCGCCAAGTGGTGCGCCCTCTCCGCCGGGATGCCGGACCTGCCCGTGCGGATGCGCCACTGGGCGGGGGCCGCCGACTTGGTGGCGCACGCGCTGACCGGACGGCTCGGCACCGACGCCACCTTCGCGCAGCGCACCATGGCCTGGGATCCGGAAGCGGGCGCGTGGCTGCCCGACCTGCTGGCCGAAGCCCGGCTGGGGCCGCACCACATGCCGCCCGTGCACGCCCCCGGCGCCCCCGTCGGCCACGTCACCGCCGAAGCGGCAGCCGCCACAGGGCTGCGGGCCGGGGTGCCCGTGGTGGTCGCCGGGCACGACCATCCCGTCGGTGCCTGGGCGTGCGGCGTACGGGGTGCCGGGCAGGTGGCCGACTCCATGGGGACCGCCGAGGCGGTGCTGACGGTCGCCGCGCACCCGCCGGACGTGGCCGCCGCCGGCGCCGAGGGCATGTCCTGGGGCCGGCACGTCGACGGCCGGGGATGGATCGTGCTGGCCGGCATGCAGGGATCGGGCGCGCTGGTGGAGTGGTTCTGCGACCGGTTCCTGAGCGCGGCCCTGAACCCCCACGAGACCCACGGCAGCGACCGCTATGCGGCGTTCGCCCGCCTGGTATCCGAGAGCGGCCCGGCCACCGGCGAGGCGGACCCGGGACCGGAGGAGCTGATGGTGGAGCCGTACCTGTACGGCCGCAGCTCCCCGCGCCCCGACCCCGACGCCACTTTGACCGTGCACGGGCTGCGCCCGCACCACGGCGCCGGGCACCTCGCCCGCGCACTGCTGGAGGGCGCCGCCCACCACGCCCGCTGGATGACCGACACCCAGGCGACGCTCACCGGGGTCCCGCCGCGCAGGGTGACCCTGCTCGGCGGAGCGACCCGGCTGCGGTCCTGGACCGCGCTCAAGGCGGCCGTCAGCCCGTGGGACGTCGCCGTGTGTGCCGAGCCCGAGGCAGCCGCGCTGGGCGCCGCGGCCTGGGCCGGGGCGGCGCTCGGTGGCGACCCCGAGGCGCTGCGGCTCCCCTGCACGCCGCTCACCCCCGACCCGGAGGCGGCCACCCTCCACCGGTCACGGCACCACACACGTTTCCTGCCCCTGGTCGCACCTCAACGGCCTCCGTCGGCCCCGTCGGCCCCGTCGGCCCCGTCGTCCTCGTCCGCTTCGTCGCCCTTGTTGGTCCCGTCACCCTCGTCCGTTCCGTCGGCCCCGCCCGCCCCGTCGCCCTCGACAGGTCCGGCAAGTCCGTCGCCCTCGACAGGTCCGGCAAGTCCGTCGGCCTCGACAGGTCCGGCAAGTCCGTCGGCCTCGACAGGCCGGGCGAACCCGCCACGTCCAGCACTTCCGCGCGGTCCGTATGCGCTTCCGCAGGCCCCGCGTGCCGTCCCGTACGACCCTCCGTCCGACAAGGAGTCCCGCTTCGTGAGCTCGCCCGAGCAAGCCGTACAGACCGACCGTGCCCCCGCGTTGACGGGTGGCTCCCTCGCCCCCGCGGCGCTGGCGCGACCCGACGGCACGTTCGCGATGGTCGCCGCCGACCAACGCGACTCGCTGCGCACGATGATGGCCGAGCGTCAGGGGCCGCACGAGGGCCCGGTCAGCGACGCGCGGCTGACCGACTTCAAGCTCGCCACGGCGCGCTGCCTCGGCCCGTACGCCTCCGCGCTGCTGCTGGACGCCGACCACGGTTACCGCCCCGTGCTCGACGCGCGCGTGCTCCCCGACACCTGCGCGCCCATCCTCGCCGTCGACCGCCTCGACCAGCGCCCCGGCGGGCCCGTCGAGGACACCTGGCTCGACGAGGAAGCCGATCCGGACGCCGCCCGCGCCGAGGGCACCCGCGGACTCAAACTGCTGGTCATTTGGCGCCGCGACGCGCACCGTGAGCGGCGCGTCGCGCTCGCGGCCCGCTTCGTGGAGCTGTGCCGCCGCGCCGGGCTCGCCTCGGTGCTCGAACCCGTCGCACGCGCCACGCCCGAGGAGGTGACCGCCGGGTCGTTCGTACTGGACGAGGCCATCGTCGAGGCGGCCCGTGAACTCGCCCCGCTGCGGCCTTCGGTCTACAAGTGCCAGGTGCCCGGCGGCGGTGTTGGAACCGTCTCCGCGTTGGCGGCGCGGGCGGCTCGCATCGATGCCGTGGTCGATGTCCCGTGGGTGGTGCTCTCGCAGGGCGTGGCGGCGGACGACTTCCCCCGCGCCGTGGAGGCCGCCTGCCGTGCCGGGGCCTCCGGTTTCCTGGCCGGGCGCGCGGTGTGGACGGCGGCACTCGATGCACCCGGCCCCGAAGCGGCGTTGCGCGGGGAGTGTGCGGACCGGCTGGCCATGCTCGGCGAACTGGTCGCCGAACACGGCCGCCCCTGGTGGGAGGCGCCGGCCGCGGTGCGGGGGAGCGCGCGGTGAGCGCCGGACCTCGGGTGTGTGTGCTGCACACCGTCACGTCGCTGCCCGCCGTCTTCGAGCCGCTGGTACGCCGGCACGCTCCGGCGGCCCGGCCGTACCACGTCGTGGACGAGAGCCTGCTCGCCGACACGATCGACCACGGGCCGCTGCCCCGGACCGCCGACCGGCTCGCCGCCTACGTCAGCCACGCCGAGGCGGCCGGCGCGGACGCCGTGCTGGTCACCTGCTCGTCCATCGGGCAGGCCGCCGAACAGGCCCGCGCGCACGTCTCCATCCCGGTGCTGCGAGTGGACGATCCCATGGCCGAGCAGGCCGTCGATCGGGGCCGCAGGATCGCCGTCCTGGCGACCCTCGCCTCCACCCTCGTGCCGACCGCCCACCTCGTGCGGCGCAAGGCCGAGGACGCCGGCAAGGCCGTCACGGTGACCACCAGCACCTGTCCCGGCGCGTACGAGGCCCGCGTCGCCGGACGGACCGACGCCCATGACCAGCGCATCGCCGCCGAGGCGGTCCGTCTCGCCGCCGGCCACGACGTCCTGGTCCTGGCCCAGGCGTCGATGGCCACGGCGCTGGAACGCCTCTCGCAGGACGACCTGCCGGTGCCCGTGCTGACTTCGCCCGAGTCGGGGGCCGCACAACTGGCCCGGCTGGCGGGCGCACGGTGAGTACCGGTCCGGCACTCGGCTGCAGAGCCGACGACTTCACGGGGGCCACGGACCTGGCGGGCAACCTGGCCTCCGCGGGGCACCGCACGGTGGTCACGGTGGGAGTACCGCGGGCGGCGCCTGCCGACGTGGACGCCGTCGTGGTGGCGCTCAAGAGCCGTACCGCGCCACGGGAGAGCGCCGTCGCCGACGCGCTGCGCGCACACCGGGCGCTGGCCGAGGCGGGGTGCACGCGTTTGTGGTTCAAGTACTGCTCGACTTTCGACTCCACCCCCGAAGGCAACATCGGTCCGGTCACCGACGCCCTGCTGGAGGCGACCGGCGCCGAGTGGACCATCGCCTGTCCCGCCTTCCCCGCAGGCGGCCGTACCGTCTACCAGGGTCACCTCTTCGTGCACGGCCGCCCCCTGCACGAGACCGGCATGCGTGACCATCCCCTCACGCCGATGACCGACTCCGACCTCGTCCGCGTGCTGCGCCCCCAGACGTCCCACGGCGTCGGCCTGTTGCCGCACCAGGTGCTGCGCGCGGGGCCGCGGGCGGTGCGCGCCCACGTGGCGCGGTTGCGGAGCGAAGGCGTCCGCACGGTGGTCACCGATGCCATAGACGACTCCGACCTGTCAGCCGTCGAGTACGCCACCCGGCACCTGCCGCTGGTCACCGGCGGCTCCGGGCTGGCCCTCGCGCTGCCGGGCGGCACCACCGAGGCGCGGGACATCGCTGTCGCGCCGGGGCCCGCGGCGGTGCTCGCGGGCAGCCTCTCCGAGGCGACGGCGGAGCAGATCGCGCACGCCCGCCGCACCCTGCCCAACCGCCACCTGCCGGTGACCGAGGCACTGGCCTCCCCGGCACGCGCCGCTGCCGCCGCGGCAAAGTGGGCGGCCCCGCACCTGGCGGCGGGACGCACGGTGCTGCTCCACAGCGCGGACGACACCGCGTCGGTACGCCGTTCACACGCCCGCTACGGCGCCGCACGCGTGGCGCAGGCCGTGGAGGAGACCCTCGCCGACTGTGCCCGCGCACTGGCCGAGCGGGGGGTGCGGCGGTTCGTCGTCGCCGGGGGAGAGACCTCCGGAGCGGTGGTCACCGCGCTGGGGCTGCGGTCCCTGCGGATCGGTCCGGTTTTCGCTCCGGGTGTGTGCTGGGCCGGGGCGTGCTGGCGTGGTCATTCTGTCAATCTCGTTTTGAAGTCGGGCAGCTTCGGCGCGTTTGATCTGTTCACGGCCGCCGAGGACCGCCTCCGCGGCCCGGCCCGGCCCGGTTTCCCTCGTGACTTCGCCACCGTCACCGTCACGTCACGGCACCGCCACACCGCGAACGACCGCCCCGCCCCGCCCGTACTGGCCCGCCGCCCGTACTGGTCCGCCGCCCGTACTGGCCCGCCGCCCGCGCCGGCCCCCGCCGCCGGTACCGGAGCTGGGCTGGCTGCGTGCCGTTGTCCCTGGAGGCCTTGATGAACGACTCCCGCGTCGTCCCCGAGCCGCACGATTCCACTGTTCCGTGTCCCCGGGCCGACCCTGCAACGGGCCGGGACGCCTGGTGGCGCCACGCCGTTATCTACCAGATCTACGTCCCCAGCTTCGCCGACGGCGACGGTGACGGCTTCGGTGATCTGCCCGGGATCGCCGACCGCTTGGACCACGTCGCGGAACTCGGCGCCGACGCCGTATGGCTCACGCCGTTCTACGCCTCACCGATGGCCGACGGGGGCTACGACGTCGCCGACTACCGTGCCGTCGATCCCCGGTTCGGCACCCTGGAGGACGCCGACCGGCTGCTGGCCCAGGCGCACGGGCTGGGGCTGCGCGTGATCATGGACCTCGTCCCCAACCACACCTCCGACCAGCATGCCTGGTTCCGGCAGGCACTCGCGGCGCCGTCCGGCAGCCGGGAGCGGGCCCGCTACGTCTTCCGCGACGGGCGGGACGCAGGAGCGGCGCCGCCCACCGACTGGCAGTCCGTCTTCGGCGGGCCCGCCTGGGAGCCGGTGGGTGACGGCCAGTGGTACCTGCACCTGTTCGCACCGCAGCAGCCCGACCTGAACTGGGACAACCCCGAGGTCGTCGAGGAGTTCCACGCCATCCTGCGGTTCTGGTTGGACCGCGGCGTGGACGGGTTCCGCTTCGATGTCTGCCACGGCATGGCCAAGGAACTGACAGGCCCGCTCCGCGACCTGGGCCCCGACCAGGTGCACCACAAGATCGTCGGTGTGGGCTGGGAGGGCACCCACCCCTTCTGGGACCGCGAGGAGGTCCACGAGCTGCTCCGGGGCTTCCGCCGCGTCATGGACGGCTACTGGCCACCGCGCGTCGGCGTCGCCGAGTCGTGGGCCGGATTGGAGCGGCGCGCCCTCTACACCCGCCCCGACGAGCTGCACCAGGCGTTCAACTTCGACTTCCTGGGCAGCACCTGGGACGCGGCCTCCCTGCGCGCCACCATCGACCGCTCCCTGGCGCTGGCCGCCGCCCACGGTGCCGCCCCCACCTGGGTGCTCTCCAACCACGACGTCGTACGGCACCCCTCCCGTCTGGCCCTGCCGCCGGGGGCCGATCCGGAGGAGTGGCTGCGCTGTGACGGGACCGCTCCGCGCCTGGACGCCGCGTGCGTGGAGCGCCGTGCCCGCGCCGCCGTTCTGCTGCTGCTCGCGCTGCCCGGCGCCGTCTACCTCTACCAGGGCGAGGAACTGGGTCTGCCCGAGGTCGCCGACCTGCCACCCGAGGCGCTGCGGGACCCGGTCAGCCGCCGCTCGTCGGGCGCGCGCAAGGGGCGGGACGGGTGCCGGGTCCCGCTGCCGTGGCAGCCGTCCGGACCGTCGTACGGCTTCGGCCCCGGCGCCGGTCCCGCCTGGCTGCCGCAGCCCGAGTGCTTCGGCCCGCTGTCGGTCGCCTCCCAACGCGGCGAGGCGGGCAGTATGTTGTCCCTCTACCGCCGCGCCCTGCGGGTGCGGGCCGCCGTCGCGCCCGACGAGCAGCTCGTCTGGAACCCGCAGCCCGCGCCCGGCATCCTCGACTTCACCGTCGGCCCGTTGCGCTGCGTCGTGAACCTCGGGCCGGCCGATGTGCCGCTGCCCGGCGACGCGGAACGGCTGCTGGACGGGCGCACCGCGCCTACCGCCCTCACCTCCGTGCCCCCGGACACCGCCGTCTGGCTGGCCGCAGGCGCCCGCGACCGTACCCACGACTGCCGCGACCGTATCCACGACCGCCGTGACCGCGCCCAGGACCGCACCCGAGGCCACGGCCGGGACCGACAGGAGCCCGCATGAGACCGCGAACCGCATGAGAGCCGCGAACCGCATGAGAGCCGCGAACCGCATGAGAGCCGCGAACCGCATGAGAGCCGCGAACCGTATGAGGTCCGCGAACCGTATGAGGTCCGCGAACCGTATGAGGTCCGCGAGCCGTATGAGGTCCGCGAGCCGTATGAGGTCCGCGAGCCGTATGAGGTCCGCGAGCCGTATGAGGTCCGCGAACTGGCGGCGCGCCACCGCCGTCCTGTTCTGCGCGGGGCTGCTCGCCGGAGAGCTGACGGCGGCAGCAGGTGCCGCTTCCCCGCCCGCCCCTGTTCCGGCGGCTGCCGGCATGCCGGTCACTGTCCGCGCGCCGGGTGGCGCCCATGGCAGCGGCCCCGTGGCCCGGATCGCCCTCGACGAGGGCACCCCCACCCTGGCCCTCACCCGTGAGGGACGCAGCGTGCTGCGCCCCTCACCGCTCGGCCTCACCACCACCACGGCGGACTGCGCGCACGGCCTGACCGGCACCGTGCGCACCGCGGGGCCCCGGACCGTACGCGACACCTACACCACCGTCACGGGGAAGCGCCGCCACCACCGCTACACCGCGACCGAGCAGAAGTTCACCTTCCACGGCGCGCGTTGCGCGGGCCTCACCGTCACCGTGCGGGTCTCGCACGACGCCGTCGCCTACCGCTACACGCTGCCGCGGGCCGCCGCCATCACGGCCGAGAACTCCGCGTTCCGGGTGCGCGGGGAGGCGAAGGCCTGGTTGCAGGAGTACAGCGTCGACTACGAGAAGGAGCGCAGGTCCAGCACGGTGGCCGACGCCCGCGAGGGGTACGAGGCTCTCCCCGCGCTCTTCCGATCGGGGAAGGGGAAGGACTACCTGCTGCTGACCGAAGCGGGGGTGGACGGCGGCTATGCGGCCTCGCACCTCCAGCACGTCGGTGGCGGCGACTACCGGCTGCGGCTGCCGCAGGCACAGCTCACCGCGCGCTCGACACCGTGGCGGGTGGCGGCCGTCGGGGACGCGGCCGACGTCGTGGGCAGCGACGCGGTCACCGACCTGGCCGCACCCTCGAAGGTGCGCGACACCTCCTGGATCGATCCGGGTGCGGTGGCATGGTCCTGGTGGGCGGACCCGGACAGCCCCGAGAGCTACGCCACGCAGAAGCGCTGGGTCGACTACGCGGCCGCACACCACCTGCCCTACTCCCTCGTGGACTGGCACTGGAAGCCGGAGTGGATGCCCCAGTTGGTCTCCTACGCCCGCGAGCGCGGCGTGAAGATCCTGGTGTGGGCCCACCACGAGGACCTGGCCACCAAGGAGCAGCGTGCGAAGCTGCTGCCGCGGTGGAAGAAGTGGGGGATCGCCGGAGTCAAGATCGACTTCATCGACTCCGACCGGCAGCCCGCCATGCGCTGGTACGACCGGGTGCTGCGGCAGACCGCCGACCTGCGTTTGATGGTCAGCTTCCACGGCACGACCGTGCCCCGGGGCCTCCAGCGGACCTGGCCGCACCTGATGACCAGCGAGGCCGTGCGCGGCGAGGAGTACTACAAGGTCGCCGGCAACACCGGCATCACGCCCGAGCACAACGTGATGCTGGCCTACACCCGCAACGTCGTCGGCTCCATGGACTACACGCCGACCGTCTTCAGCCAGGGCGACCTGCCGCACGCGACCACGGCGGCCCACGAACTCGCCCTCGCTGTGGCGTACGAGTCCGGCTGGCAGTGCTTCGGCGACGACCTGGCCGCCTACGACGCGCACCCGCGGGCCCAGCGGCTGATCAGCGCCCTGCCCACCGCCTGGGACGGCACCAGGCTGCTGGGCGGCGACCCCGACACCTACGCCGCCGTCGCCCGCCGCCACGGCGACGAGTGGTACGTCGGCGTGATCAGCGCCGGCGGCACCCGCACCGTCACCCTCCCCACGGCCCCGCTGGGGAACGGCGACTGGACGGCGCAGCTCTACGAAGACGCAGAAGACGCAGAAGACGCAGAAAGTGACGGAGGCGGCCGAGCCGACGGAGGCGAGGTGAGCCGGCGGACGCGCCACCTGAAGGGCGGCGACACCCTCCGCCTGCCTCTTAGGGCGGACGGCGGTGCGGTCGTCCGGCTCAGCCCGGCCGGCGGCGAGGACCGCGCGGAATGAGCCCCCACGCACCGCACCCTGGCCTTCCTTCCCCAAGGAGACGAAGCGACATGCCGCCCTCACCGCACGCTGGGCCACCACGCCGCCGGGGCCGGGACACCAGCCGCGCCCGTAGCCGGTGGGCCGCCGCCACGCTCGGCTGCCTGCTGCCCCTCGTCGGTCTCTCCCCCCTCCCCGCCTCGGCGGCCACGTCCGCGAGGCCCGACGACGACCCCGCCTCCCTCGTCGACGTGTTCACCGGCACGGCACCCAGCTCTCAGAAGATCGAACAGGGCATGGGGGAGAACTTCTCCAAGGGCAACACCCACCCCGCCGCCACGGCCCCCTTCGGCATGCTCCAGTGGGGCCCCGACACGGCGAAGCAGACACCCGGCCTCTACCACTCCGAGGACGACGAGCTGACGGGCTTCAGCCTCACCCATCTGTCCGGTGGCGGCTGCACCGCCTTCGGCGACGTGCCCTTCCAGCCGGTCCCCGGCACCGTGCACCGCTCACCCGCCGCGCACCCCGACGCCTACACCACGGCCTTCGACCACGCCGACGAGGACGCCGCACCCGGGACCTACCACGTGCGGGCCGGCAACGGTGTCGACACCCGGCTCGCCGCCGGGACCCGCGCCGGAGCCGGACGCTTCACCTTCCCCCAGGGGCACGGCGGTCGCGGCACCGTCCTGCTCGACACCTCCGGCAGCGCCAACGGCGTCTCCCGCGCCCGCGTGCGGGTGCACGACGACCGGCGTACGGTCACCGGCACGGTGACCAGCGGCGGCATCTGCAGTGCCAAGGCGCCGTACACCCTCAGCTTCCGCGCGGAGTTCGACCGCCCCTACACCGCGCACGGAACCTGGAGCGGCAAGAGGGTCCATGCCGGCTCGTCCTCGGCGGACGGCACCAAGAACGGCGCCTATCTCACCTTCGGCACCAAAGAGGACCGCAGCGTCGGCGTGCGCGTTTCCCTCTCCTACACCGACGCGGACGGGGCACGCCGCAACCTGGCCGAGGCCCGCGGGCAGACGGTGGGCGGCCTCGCCCGGCGGACCCACGAAGCGTGGAACCGCGAGCTGAGCCGTATCCGGGTCGCGGGCGGCAGCGCGGCACGCGTCCGGACCTTCTACACCGCGCTGTACCACAGTCTGTTGGAGCCGCGGACCCTCAGCGACACCGACGGCCGCTACCGCGGCTTCGACCGGAAGATCCACCGCGTCGCCGACGGCCGCACCTGGTACGGCAACTTCTCCGGCTGGGACGTCTACCGCACCCAGACCCCGCTGCTGGCCTTCCTCGACCCGCGCCGCGCCTCCGACATGGCGCAGTCGATGGTGGACGCGGCCGACCAGTCCGGATGGCTGCCCCGCTGGACACTGCTGCACAACCACAGCAACGGCATGGTCGGCGACCCGGCTCCCGCCATGCTCGCCGCCACCCACGCGTTCGGCGCCCGCGACTTCGACGTACGCGGCGCACTGCGCTACTCGCTCCAGGCGGCGACGAAGCCCACACCGCCCCGCGAGGACGGCTATGTCGAGCGGCAGGCGCTGCGGGAGTGGAAGCAGAACGGCTTCCTGCGGCACGGCGACTCGCCCCTCGGTTCCGCTGCCGCCACCAGCCTGGAGTACGCCGTCGACGACTTCGGGGTGGCCCGACTGGCCGCCGCCACCGGTGACGAGCGGACCCGCCGCACCTTCATGCGGCGCGCCCACAACTGGCAGAACCTTCTCGACGGTGCCGACGGCCGCCTCAAGCCCCGGATGGCCGACGGCGCTCTCGCCCCGCAGTCCAACCCGGCGAGCCTCGCCGGGTTCCAGGAGGGCAGCGGCGGCCAGTACCAGTGGATGACGGGGCAAGACCTGTCCGCGCTCGCCGCCGGCATGGGCGGTCAGCGGCAGGCCGCCGACCGGCTCGACACCCACTTCACCCAGGTCGACGCGGGCTCCAACACGCCGCATGCCTGGATCGGGAACGAGATCACCTTCGGCGCCCCGTGGGCTTACCACGCCTTCGGCGCCCCCAACCGGGCAGGTGATGTCATTCCGCGTATGCGGGACCTGTTCACCACCGGCCCGGCCGGACTGCCGGGCAACGACGACCTGGGCGCGCTCTCCGCCTGGTATGTGTGGGCGAGCATCGGCATGTACCCGGAAACCCCGGGAAGCTCCCGTCTGGCTCTGTCCACGCCGGCGTTCGACTCGGTCACCGTTGAGCGGGGCCGCGGGCGCACCCTGCGGATCACCGCGCCCGGCGCCGGCACCGGAGCGCGCTACATCGAGGGCGTCACCCTCGACGGCTCACCCCACACCCGGAACTGGACGACGGCCGGCGCGCTGAGCGGGAAGGCGAGCGCGCTGCACTACCGCCTCACCGACGACCGGCACACCCGCTGGGGCACGGCCGCGGCGGACCGCTACCCCTCCTACGCCGAGGGCCGTTTCCCCGCCGTCGCCTCCGCCACCCGCGCCGCCGCCCGCCCCGGCGGCACCACCTCGACGAAGCTGACCCTCACCCCCGCAGACGGCCGCCCGGTCCGGGCCCGCTGGAAGCTGGACGCGCCCGAGGGCGTGCACCTCGACCGCGCGTCCGGCACGGTGAGCGGCTCCCGCCCGGCCCGCGTCCGCGTCACCGTCGAGAAGGACACCGCACCCGGGCAGTTCATTCTGCCGCTGCGCCTCACCACCACCTCGGGCCGCGCCCTGCCGCCCGGCGCGGTACGGCTCGCGGTCACCCCGCGGCACGGCACCTGTGTCCTGCCCTGGGCGGACGAGGCGGGTATCTCCACGCGGGACCGCCCGGTCGGCGACCTCAACGGATATGGCGGCAGTTACGTCGCCGAGGAACTGGCCGAGGACGGGCTCGTCCCGGGCCGGGAGACCACGGTCGAGGGCATCCGCTACCGCTGGCCCGCGGCCCGGCCGGGACAGCCCGACCACGTGAACGCCCACGGCCAGACCCTCACCGTGGACGGTCACCGGGGCGCCCGGCGGCTCGGGATCCTCGGCGCGGGCAACGAGGGGGCGAGCAGCGGTACGTTGACCGTCCACTACACCGACGGCACCACGAGCCGCGGCCGTGTCCGGCTGGGAGACTGGCACCTGGACGGAGCGACCGAGCCGCCGCCGCACAACACGGCGGCGGCCACGATGCCCACCCGCCAGATGCCCTCCGGCACCCCCGAGAAGATGACGACCTACGTCTGGGCCACCGACATCCCGCTGGACCCGGACCGCACCGTCGCCTCCGTCACGCTCCCCACCGCCCCGGAGGGCGGCCAGCTCCACGTCTTCGCCGTGGGCCAGGACTGAAAAAGCGGGGTCTTCGCCGTGGGCCGGGACTGAGGAAGCGGGACTGCCGCCGCGCCGCGCGGCGGCAGTCCCGCCTTCAGCTTCTTTGCGGGGCGGCAAGGGGGCCGCACGCCTCCGGGCCCGGGATGGCCGGCCCCAGCCTGGAACGTGGCCTGGGCCCGCGTCTGGACCACCGGCCATCTCCTGGCTGCCGGAGCGCCACGGCCCCCGGCCCGCGCCGGCCCTGCCGGCAGGGCCGGCGCGGGCCGCTTACACGAGCTTCCACAGCTGATGGTCCGCGCCGGTGTTCTCGCTCAGCACGACCTGGGCACCGTTGTGCGTCGACCGTCCTTCCACGCCCAGCACCTTTCCGGTGCGTACGTGGACGATGCGGTGCGGGCCGTCCTCCTCCTCGCCGTCCCCGCCGACGCCGACGCCGATGTCGTCCAGTTTCCACAGCAGGCGCGGGTCCGCGTCCGCCCGGTCCTCGTACTGCACGATCCGGGCGCCGTCCGCCGAGGAGCCGTTTTCGACGCCGAGGATCTTGCCGGTGTAGCCGTTGCGGATGACCAGTTGGTCAGCGCTGCCCCGGGGGCGGAGCTGCCAGGCGTGGTCGCCCGTGCCGGTGTTGTCGAACTGGACTATGGGGGCGCCCTCCTCCAGTGACATGCCGTCGACGGCGAGTACCTTGCCGCTGTGGCCGTTCCGCACCCGGTGGTAGGGGGGTTCCTGGCGCCATGTGCGGCCCGAGCGGGAGACGGTGGGGAAGGCGGTGATGCGCAGCCTGGCGGCTCCCATCGGTATCAGCGTCACCTTCTCCTGCGGTGCGTCGCTGCGGGCCGGGCTGGGCTGGAGCGGGTTGACCACGTTCTCGCTGTCGGCGCTCCACTGGGCGATACGCCGGGCGGGGGCGGTGATGTGTACCGGGGTTCCCTCGTGGGTGAACGGGTTGTCCGCGAGGGGGCCTTTTTCGCGCCGCAGCTCCAGCTGGCTCAGGTCGCGTCGCGAATGGACGGCGAGGCCGTAGTTCCACGGGGTGGTGGCGTGTACCTCGTATGCGGGGAATGTGGTGTTTCCCGCATAGCGTACGTACTTCTCCCCGATGCGCAGCGAGTACGTGAGCGGTCCGTGATCGACGCTGACCGCGTCGCCGTTGCCCTTCCAGGTCCGCAGGGTGGTGCGCTGGGGGAGCCGCAGGGTGAGCGTGTCCTGGTCGGACCAGGTGCGGTCGACGGTCACGAACGCCGGCCCTGGACGTGCGGGGACCGGGCGTCCGTTGACCTTCAGTGAGGGATTGTCGCACCAGGCGGGGATGCGCAGCCGGAGCGGGAAGCCGACCGGCTCGGGGGCACTGAGGGTGAGGGTCACCGTGTCGGAGAACGGGTAGTCGGTCTCCTCGCGGAAGGTGACCTGTGTGCCGTCGGCGACCTTGGCCCTCACCTCGCTGGCCGCGTACATCACCGCGGCCAGCCCGTGGTCGGGGGTGGCCATCCACAGCTCCTCGGTGAAGTAGGGCCAGCCCATGCCGTAGTTGTGCGGGCAGCACCGGTAGTTGTCCACGCCGGGCTGGTAGGTCTGCATGGCGAAGCCGTTCTGGAACTGGCCCTGGGTTTTGGCCTCGCGGCCGAGGTCGATGCTGTTGGCGCTGGTCACGTAGTGGATGCCGGTGCCCTGCGGGTCGAGGGAGGCGGGGAGCATGTTGAAGGCGAGGTCCTCGCACCGGTCGGCCCACAGCGGGTCCCCGGTGATGCGGGTCAGCAGCTCGTGGCTGGCCATGAACTCCACGATCCCGCACGTCTCGAAGCCCTGCCGAGGATCGCCGAATCCCACACGTTGCTTCTCGTCGCCGGCGAAGCCGCCGCCCGGGAACTGTCCGTATGCGTGCAGCGTCCCGGTGTACGCGCGGTAGGTGGCGCGGGTGTGCCGCGAGTCGCCGGACCGCAGGGCGTACTGGGCGGGTTCGCGGAATCCCTGGGCGATGTCCACGTTGTGCCGGCTCGGCAGCTTCTTCCCGGTCCAGTCGGCGCCCCAGCGGTGCATCTTGTCACTGAGTTTGAGCAAGTGCCTCTCGCCGGTGCGGTTGTAGAGCCACTGGACGACGTCCAGGCCGTCGCCCCACCGGAACGAGACCCAGCTCGTGTCGAAGGCGCTCTTGCCCTGGTCGTTCATGAACCGCGTGAAGCGGGACATCACAGGGATGATGCGCGCGTCGTGCCGGTACTCGTGCCAGGACCGCAGCGCCATGAGAAGCGGCAGGAACGGCCAGAAGTCCGGACCACCGTTCAGCGAGGTACGCAGCTTGCGGGGGCCGAAGAAGCCGTCGTCCTGCGCGGTGGCGAGGATGGCGTCGATCCACCGCTCGCTGTTCTTGAGGGCCGCCTCGTCCCGGGTGGCGATGGCCAGGCTGACGTAGCCGCGCAGCCAGTAGGTGACCTCCTCCCAGCCGTCCTTCTCCGGGTGTACCCACCCGGTCCCGTCGAAGTCGAGGAAGTGCGAGATTTGTTCGTACCGCCCGCACAGCCCGTTGAGCTGGAGTTCCAGCTGGCCGGCCAGCCAGCCGCGCGCGGTGACGGCGCCGGGTGGCAGGCGCAGGAACGAGGTGGGGGCGAGCGGTGCCGCGTTGGGGGAGTACAGGCCGCCGCGGGCGGGGGGCACCTTTCCGGCTGCGGGTGTCACCGCGGCGGCGTACCGGTCGACGAGCAGCGGGGTGCCTATCGCGAGTGCACTGGTGGCCAGGAGTTGTCTGCGGGAAAGGGGCATGGGGATGCGCCTCCTCGTCGTGGGTCGGTGGGGGCGGGCGTCCGGCGATGCGGTCCGCAGGCGGCACGGCCGGGCCGAGGGCAGCGGCCGTCCCGGTGGCCGGGGCTGGGGGAGGGGACGGCCGCCTTGTCAGGCTCCGGTTCAGCCGGCGGTGGCCGAGTGGGCCGCCGGCGCGAGGGCGTGTGTCACCTGTGGCCCGCCCTCGCGCCGGCCTCGATGACCTCGCGGTTGACTGCCCGCACCGTGTCGGGGTCGACCTTGATCTGTCTGCGGTCGTACGTCCACAGCCCGTTGAGTTCGCCTTCGAGGTCGGTGACCTGGGTGTAGACCGAGCCGGACAGCCGGCCGGCCGCCTGCTGGAGGTAGAACTTCCGTGTGTTGCCGACGTACTTCCGGGTCAGGGCGGCCTTGTCGGGAACCCCGCTGTAGATGGCTGCCGGCACGCCTGGCCACATGTGGCCGGGGGTGCGCAGCGTGAAGCCGCCGTGTTCGCCGTCCACGGCGGCCCGGTGGCCGTCGGGGGCGGGCGGGTCGATGTTTTGGTAGTCGTGGTGGTCGATGAGGTCGCCCGCGCCGGAATCGCCCTTGGAGGCGCAGCAGTTCACGCCGCTGTGGGCATTGATCACGCGGGACGGGTCGGCCCGACCGGCCGACTCGGCGAGCCGGCCGGTCGCGTTCCGGTCCCACTCGCCCCAGCCCTCGTTGAAGACCACGTAGATGCCGACGGCGGGAGAGTTGTGTGTTTGCCTCATCATCTCCCTGCCCTGATCGACGAAGGCCTTCCGCCCCTCCTCGTTCGTGATGTCGGCGGAGACGAAGTCCTGCCACACCAGGAGACCGAGCTTGTCGGCGTGGTAGTACCAGCGGGCCGGCTCGACCTTGATGTGCTTGCGCACCGAGTTGAAGCCGAGGCGCTTTTGTGCCTTGAGGTCGAAGCTGAGCGCCTCGTCGCTCGGTGCGGTGTACAGGCCGTCGGGCCAGAATCCCTGGTCCAGCATGGCCAGCGAGTAGAACGGCTTGCCGTTCAGGACGAGCTTTTGGTGGCCACCGACGTTCTGCACCCCGATCGAGCGCATTCCGAAGTAGCTGGCGACACGGTCCTTGGTGCCGCCGTCCCGCAGGGTGAGGTCGAGGTCGTAGAGGTAGGGGTCGTCCGGGGACCACAGGTGCTGATCCTTGATCCGCAACCGCAGATCCTCCCTCGCGGGGCCTGTGGCCTCGCCGACCTTCTTGCCTTCCTTGTCCCGCGCGACCGCTGTGACAACCGCGCTGCGGGACGCGCTGGGGGAGGCGACCTTCACCGTGAGGCTGCTGGTCGCGATGTCCGGAGTTGCGACAACGTTGTCAATCGCCGTTTCGGCGACGGGCTCCATCCAGACCGTCTGCCAGATACCGGAGGACTGGGTGTATTCGATCCCGCCCGGCGTCGGTGTCTGCTTGCCCTTGGGCTGGTTGTCCCCTCCGGTGTCGGTCACGCCGACCACGATCTCCTGCTTGCCGTTCCTCTCGAGCGCGTCGGTGATGTCGGCACTGAAAGCGGTGTAGCCACCGGTGTGCTCGGCCACCTGCTTGCCGTTGACCCAGACTAGGGCCTTGTAGTCCACCGCCCCGAAGTTGAGCTTCAGGCGCTGCGGCCCGATGTTCCAGCGCCGCGGCACGTCGATGAGTTTCCGGTAGAACATGTGGTCCTCGTGCCGCTCGATCCCGGAGAGCTGGGACTCGACCGGGTAGGGCACGGTGATCTTCTCGTCCAGCTCCTCGCCGAACTCGGGACGCTCCCCGGCTTCCGCGCCGCTGAACTGCCAACGCCCGTTGAGGTTCTTCCACTTGTCTCGCCTCTGCTGCGGGCGGGGGTACTCGGGCAGCGGGTGGGCCGGGCCGGCCTTGTCTCCCCACTCGGTGGTGAGACGGTGGGTGGAGAGGTTCCTCGCCGAGCGGATGATCTCCGGTACGGTCTCTTCCCCGCTTCTCAAACCGCCCTCGCCGTCGTACATGAACCGGACCCGCTGCCCCTTTTGGATGGGCTCCTCGAGCGTGATGTCCACGGCGCGAGGGGCGCTGCCGGCTCTGGCCACCGACTTCAGCGGCATCGCCGTGGTGTCGGCCTCCAGCGTGAGGTGGTCCTTGAGCGCGGCGAAGCCGCTGACATCCGCCTCGAAGGCTGCCCGCAGGCGTCGGCCGTCGGCCGTGACCGACAGGTCGGCCGGGTAGACCTCGTAGCCGTCGGGCGGAGTGAAGGCCGCCTCGGGGACGGCCGCCTTCTCGATGTCCGGTCCCGACCAGCTCAGCGCCATGTTCGAGCCGCCGCTGTCCTGGAACATCTCGAACCGGAGGTCGTGCTTCTTCCCCGCTTCCAGCCTGAGCGGCTCACTTTGGTGCTCGACGTCCTGGTCGGGGACCCAGTGGTCGATGACGGGCTTGCCGTCGAGGAAAAGCCGGAAGCCGTTGTCGCCCTTCGCGTAGAAGGTGTACTCGCCGCCTCGGGGCGCTTCGATCCGGCCGCTCCAGCGCGCGGTGGTGTGCTCGGCCTGTCCGGTGATGGTCTCGAACGTGGAGGTCAGGTCGGGGTAGTTGATGTCCGGGTCCAGGGCCGTTCCGCCGAGCTCGGCGAAGTCCCGGGCGCCGGGCTCCGACATGCGGAAGTACTCGCCCTTGAGGCCGTGGACTTCACCGCCGAGCGCCTGGTCGCTACGGCCCGCGGGCGCGCTTCCACCGGCCGGCCGGTCCGCCGCCCCGGCGACCGGAGTGAGGCCGCCGACGGGCATCGACAGCGCCGCGGCGAACACCAGGGCCCACAGCCGCAGTCGGGGATGCCTGCGGCGGTGTGGTCCCGCGCGGCACCCACGCGGAATGCTCCTCACAAGAAGAACGGAAGCGTTCAGCCAAAGAGAGAACATAAATAAACAGTGAGGCACAGTTGGCACCGAAACACAACACATCTGCACCCGACGGCCTCACGCCTGACCGACATCGAATCGGGCATCGCAGCCCCGTCACACCGGCTGATTTCGCCTCAAATGGGGTACTGGAAGGCTTGATCCGGCCTGATGCTCGGCACGGTGGGGGAGCGCATCGACACCTGCATCCAGCTCCTGCGCCTCAACGCCGAGCAGGTGCAGTGCTGGCGGCACGAGCAGCCCCAGCACGCCGAGCAGCTGCGCAGCGAGAGCCGCGACTACCAGCGCACGCCCGACTCCTACCGTCGACTGCTCACCCAGCCCGCCGCGGCCGTCTCCGAGCCGGCATGACAGCGGTTGCCCACAAGGCCCGCCGCTCCCCTGGAAAGCGCCGATGAGGGGAGCGGCGGGCCTTTGTGCATGCCAGGCAGGACGACTGCCGGGCGGCGCATGGCCACGACTTCCAAGTCCGACCGGACAACTCCGCCAGACGCCGCCTCATACATGCACCTACGATGTATCTACTGCGCTAGGGTGGGGTCTTGCTGGAGGAGGCTCGTATGGAAGTGACGCTCTCGCAGGCCCGTGAGCAGTGGAGCGAGGTGATCGAGCGCCTCGGCCACGGTGAGGAGACCGTGCTGGTCAACTCCAAAAGCAGGCAGGCCGCCGTGCTGCGCCGCCTGGAGGACCCGGAGCCGTCGGGGCCGGTGTGGTCGAGCACGAAGGCCCGGCAGGAACTGGGCGCCCTGGTGACCGCCGCCCAGCAAGAGCTCCAGATCCTCACCGTCGGTGGGCAGGCCACTGCCACCGTCTCCCAGCACGCCGTCCCCCGGGCCGAGAAGCCGGAGACCACCCCAGGACTGACGGGGCTGGGCGAGATCCTGGACGGCCTACTGGAGACCGAGCCGCAGACGGCGGGCCTGTCGACGGGTGTGGCAGCGCTGGACCGAGTCGCGGGCGGGCTGGCGCGGGGAAGCCTCACCCTGGTCGTCGCTCCGCCGAACGCGGGCGGAAGCCTGCTGCCGTTGCAAGCCGCACGCGCGGCCGCGTTCAACCCCGAGCAGCCGGCACCCGTGCTCTACGCCCTGTCCGGTGTGCCGCTCCAAGTCGCCGCCCGCCGACTGATCGCGGCCGAAGCCCCCGCCCCCTACGCCCAGTTCGCCGCCGGCACCTTCACCCCCGAGCAACGCCAGGCCGTGACCAGCGCGGACGGGCGCCTGCGCAACGCGCCGCTGTCCTTCACCCGCCCCGAACCGACCGCGCAGGTGATCGCTGAGGAAGCCGCCCGGATCGAGGAACTCGGGCTGGTGGTAGTCGACCGGCTCCAGCACACCCGCGCCGACAACACGCCGCTCTCGGGCCGGACCCTGCCCACAGCGGTCAAGTCCCTGGCCCGGCTGGCCGCCGAGCGGCAGGCCGCCGTCGTCGCACTGCTGGACACCGACGACCCCCAACTTGTGGCACAGCTCGACGCGGACCGTGTCTTCCACCTCACCCGCCCTGGCAACGGCACCACAGCCCACATCATGGTCACCGCCCGGGACCTGGGCACCCTCGCGACCGTCGAGGTCCCCTTGGACATGGCTCACCTGCGCCTGCTCGACGAGCCCGCTGCCTGTGCCACGGCGGCTGTCACACCGCAACCCGCCGCACCGTCCCCCACGACAACCCCAGCCTCTCCAGGGGCGCGCGGCGCCGCACGTCCCGCTGCCACGGGCCCGGTGCGGGGCCCTCGGCCGGTGACGACGGCTGGCTCCGCGCGCCCTGTGGGTGGCTCCAGCGCAGGCTCAGCCGCGGTGCACAAGGACGGTGGGAGGGTCGGCGAGCTGGTCGAACGGATCGAGGGCACGGTCCACGCTGTCCTCGCGGACGCCGGCGGAGAGGTCGAAGAAGCGGTCGCCGCGTTGAAGAAGACCGCCATCCCCGACGTCATGGCCCTGCTGGAAGAAAGCCGGACCGGGGGGCGCTACGACTTCCGCAACTACCCCGACCTGCCCGACATCCTCCACAAGCGCGGCCGGCAGGACGCCGACGACATCTGGGAGGCACGCCCCCGCTGGACCGCGCCGCCCCAGGTCCTCGACGCGCTCGCCGACCAGACGGCCACGGTCACCGCGCTGGATATCAACGGCGCCTACCTCAGCGCGCTCAAGGCCCACCTGCCCATCGGCCAGCTCGAACACCACCTCGGCCCCGACAACGGCGGGCCCCCGCACGACACCAAGCGCTCCGGCGTCCACCTGGTCACCCCACCCGTCTGGGACCACCCCCACCTGCCCAACCCGCTCGGCGACCGCGAAGAGCCCGGCCAGATCTGGATCACAGAGTCGACTCTGCGGCTCCTCCTGCGGCTGGCCAGCCCGAAGGTGGGGCTGTGCGAGCGTCCCCTGATCCACGAATCGTGGACCTCCGGCTCGACCGAGCAGCTGCTCGAGACCCTGCGCCGCGCCCTGGTGCAGGTCCGCACCCGGGCCCTGGCCGCGGACTCGGCCGAGAGCGAGGCGGGGTATGAGTACGTGAAGGCCATGTACTCCAAGCTCGTCTCCACGATGGGGGAGTCCAACTACAACCGCGACCTCTACCGACAGGATTGGATGCACCTCATCCGCTCCCAGGCGTTCGCCAATCTGTGGCGCAAAGCCTGGGCCGCCGATCAGGCCGGCCTGGCCGTCGTGCGGGTGATGGGCACCGACGAACTCCACCTCGCCGGCGACTGGCGCGGTGCGCGGGCGGCGGGGAAGGAGACCCTGCTCTTCCCCGAAGGGCGTGAGGTCACCGAGGTCAAGCCCAAGCACACCTACCGCCTGGAGAAGACGGCCGCAGGCAGCTACCGCGAGCGGGAGGCCAACTGATGCCCGAGCGCAACCTCAACTTCGGTCTCTACGGCGCCCACGGCCGCAAGAGCGCCCACCTCGCCGGCGAGGTCCTCGACCGCCTGGCCATAGAGGGCGGCATCCGCTCCCCGGTCACCACCCGCCGCGGCCTGAACGCCCGCCTGCACTACCTCACCAACTCACCCGCCGGCTACCAGACCATGCGCGAGGCGGGCATCACCGTGGCACGGGGGACACTGCGCCGCTGGCTCCAGCACAAACAAGCCCCCTCCCGCGCCAACCTCGCCCGCATCGACGCCGCCTACCGTGCCTACCGGCGCCGCAACGTCGCCCGGCACCTGCTGGCGCGGCTCAATGCCCGCGGCGGCACCCGCGTAGAGATCCAGCCCCTCGACCAGTCCGGCGTCGCCAGGCCCCGCAAGCGGGTCATCGCCACCGACACCGCCACCTTCCGCCGACTGCGGATCCGCTCCTGGGACCGGATCGTCGAGGCCTGGGCCGCCGGCGACGACGACGCCCTCGCCGACGCGTGGGACGACGAACTCACCGACCTCGGCTCCCAGTGGGGCCAATACGAGTACGCCACCTCCGTGGGCTTCTCCGCCTGAGCCACGGACCTGCGGGGAGGAGACAGCAGACATGGAGAAGACCGCCACCAGCACACCGGTGGAGCTGCGGCGCCGGCAGAAGGAAGCCGTCGACGCGGCGGTCTTCGCGCTGGAGACCCCGCCCGGCGGCATCCCCGCCGACGGCCTGCGCACCCAGGTGATCGCCGCACCGGGATCGGGCAAGACGCTGGTCGCCTACGAGGCGGCGCGTCGTCTGAAGCCGCGCGGGCGGGTGCTGGTGCTGGTGCCCACCCTCAACCTGTTGACGCAGACGGTGGCCAAGTGGCGCGCGTACGGCCTGTCCGGCCCCGCGGTCGCCGTCTGCTCCCTGGACCGCGACCCCGAGGTGCGCGCGCACCTGGCCGAGGACCTGGACGTGCGGTGCACGACGAATCCGCTGCGGCTGGCACTGTGGGCCGGCACCGGCCCCGTGACGGTGTTCGCCACCTACGCGTCCCTCGTCGGTAACCCCGGCCGCCGCACCGGCGACGAGACCGGGGACGAGGACCAGGAGCAGGAGGCAATCGAGGAACGTGCCGCCGCCGGCGTCCTGGAACGGGCGCTGGCAGGGGCGTTCGGGCAGAAGCTGGACGGCTTCGGCCTCGCCATCGTGGACGAGGCCCACCGCACCGCAGGCCTGGCCTCGAAACCGTGGGCGATCATCCACGACAACACCCGCATCCCCGCCGACCGCCGCCTGTACATGACCGCCACGCCCCGCATCTACGAGACCGACGGCAACGGCGACGGCGAAGTGCTGGTCGCCTCCATGGACGACGAAGCGGTCTTCGGCAAGCCCTGCTTCACCTACCCGCTCGGGCAGGCGATCGAGGAGGGGGTACTGGCCGGTTTCGAGATCGACGTCCTGGAGATCCGCGACCCCGCACCCCCCGGCGACGACGCCACGCTGGAGGAGCGGCGCGGCATGCGATTGGGCGCCATCCGCGCGGCCACCCTCGCCCACATGGAGACCGCCGGGGTGGTCAGCCTGCTGTCGTTCCACGCCCGCACCCAGGAAGCCCTCTCCTTCGCCCGCGGCCTCCCGGACGCTGCCGACGAGCTGCGCGCGGCCGGCCGCTTCCCCGGACAGATCTGGGGGGAGTGGCTGTGCGGCCTCCACCCGGCCGCCCATCAGCGGGCCGTCCTCGGCCAGATTGCCAACGGGGTTGATGCGGAGGGCCGTAAGACGGAGTTCCGCATCCTGGCCACCTGCCGCCTCCTGGGCGAAGGCACCGACATCACCGGCCGCTGCGGCCTGGACGGCGTACTGTTCGCCGACGTCCGCAGCAGCCCCGTCGACATCGTGCAGGCGGTCGGACGCGCGCTGCGACAGGCACCGCACCAGGGCAAGGTCGCCCGCCTCCTGGTCCCCGTCCTCCTGACGGAGGAGGACGAGGGGCGGGACATGGCCGCAACGGCCGCGTTCGAGCCCCTGGTCACCATCCTGCGGGCCCTGCGCTCCTTCGACCCCAGGATCGTGGAGAGCCTGGCGCTGCGCCCGTCCGGACGCAGCAGCGGCACGCCCGAGGACGTCCTCGCGGCCGACCCGGCCGGAGACCCCCGCCAGCAGGCGCCGGAAGCCGCAGAGGAGGACGGCGGGCCGGCCGACGACGACCAGGACCAGGAGGAGCCGGAGCCCACCGGTGAGCACGGCGAGGGCGTCGAGTTGGCCCTGCTGCGCTTCTCCCGCCGCCCCCGCGAAGCCGACGAGATCGCCCGCCTAGTCCGTACGCGGGTGCTGCGCCCGGAGTCGACAGCCTGGCTCACGGGCCTGGAAGCCGTCCGCGACTTCGCGACCGAGCACGGGCACGCGAACATCCCCTACACCGCCACCGTCGACCTCGGAGACCAGCAGGTCGACTTCCCGGTCGGCCAGTGGGCGGCCGAGCAGCGCCGCGCCTGGCGGGCAGGCGACCTGGCCGACTGGCGCACCGATCTCCTCGCCGAGACCGGCTTCGTCTTCGACCCCCGCGACCAAAGCTTCACCGAGTTCCTCGACCTGTGCGCCCTCTACTACGCCGAGCACCACACCCTCGCCGCACCCCGAGACGCGGTGCTGGCCGGGGTGGCGGTGGGGGAGCGGCTGCACCAGGCCCGCAAGCCCAACGGCCTGGGCAAGAAGCCCGAGCGCGCGAAGAGCCGGCGCGAGCGGCTGGAGGCCATCGACCCGGACTGGAACCCCACCTGGCCCCTGACCTGGCAACGCCACTACGCGAAAGCCCGCTGGCTCCTGACCCAGGGCGCCACCCTCGCCGAGCTCCAGCCCGGCGTCAGCCTCGGCGGCGACGACATCGGCACCTGGCTCGCCGAACAGCCCGCCGCCTGGCACGCCCTCACCGAAGACCAGCAACAGCGCCTCGCAGAACTGGGCGTCCGGCCCGCCGACACAACGGCACTCTCGGCCGCTCCAGCGGTGCCCGCCGGGGCTACGCGGTGGGAAATCAACCTGGCCGCCGCCCGCCAGTTCAAGGCCCGCGAAGGGCACCTACGCGTTCCCCGGGCCCATACCGAGACCGTCACCGACACCGACGGCCGCACACACGAGATCCGGCTGGGCGTCTTCCGCAGCAACACCCGCACCCACCTCAAGAAGCAGAAACTCACCCCCGACCAGATGCGCGAAGCCACCGGCCTCGGCCTCTTCGCCTGACCCCACAACACACGCCCCGCACCGGCCGCGCCCTCCCGGGGCCTGACCAGCGGGCCGCTCGACGGCTCCTGCTGGTCGTGACCGGCCAGGACAAGGCCGAACTGGCCGGCGGGGGTGGCGCTGGCCACGGAAGTCGGCCAGCTCGACTGTCCGTGTCGGCACGAGTGGATTCATTGCTGAGCATCACCACCGTCACTGAGCAGCGAATCCGTGTACCGCTGCGGTCGACGCGAACGTCGTACCAATGCCGGATGCCACAGCCACGCTCTGTGAACTAGCGTCTCCAAGAAGCGAGCAATCCGGGAACCGGTCACGGGTAGCGAGGAGGCCCAGGGGTGGGTGACGGTGACTACCGCGACGCGCAGACTGCACGCCATCGGATCCAGCGTCTGTCGGACGACCACTGGCACGCCTTGGACGCATGCTGCCGTGCTCTGGACGACAACGCTTGGGTCGGTCCGACAGGCCGCCTCTTCAAAGACGAGGTGAACGCGCTCCGACGCGAGTTGCAAACACAGCTGGCCAAGGCAGTGCAGGACGCAGACGACAAACTCCGTTCGCTACCGAGGAAGCCATGACCGACCCCACGGCCAACCCCGCCTTCTCCGGTATAAAACTGCCCACCTTCGACGCTCTGGTCACCAGCCACATGCGGGCCGCGCCCGCCCTCGAACAGCTCGCCACCGACTTATGGGCGGAGCTGAACAAGCTGGGGGTCGACACCTCCCCCGCACTGCGGATCCGCGCACTGGCCCAGCGCCTGCAGCTGCATGTGACCGAACTGCAAAAACGGCAGCGCCAAGTGCACGAACTTCAAAAGAGAGGCGGCACGCAGCATTGCACCACTTCGGGCATCTTCTGGGAGCTGAAAGAAGTCTCCCTCTCCACCCCTTCGCCTCAGCCCGGCCAGCCGCGCCCGTACCCGGACTTGCCACTGCTCTCCTACGAGCTCGAGGATGCGAACCTTCTGCCCCGTCGTGGACGACTACGTCCGGACGGCACACCGTTCTCCCTTGAGGAGGACGCGGTCCTGAGCTGGATGGAGGTCCACAGAGAGACCATCCTGCAGGAAGCCGCGAGGCGGAACATCTCCCCGAAAGCGATCGTCGCCGCCATCGCGTGGGAGGCAATCGAGAACCCGCAGCTGTTCCGTCACCCGGTCCCTGCCGGTACAGGACTGGGGCGGAAGGCTGGCCGGATTCACCCCGAGCTCTCCCGAGTCGCCCGCTGGGCAACCGGACCAGGAAAAGTCCACATCGACTTCCCGCTGGTGAAGCAGGTCGAGGCCCGGGGCTACCTCCCTCCGAAGAGCCTGGCAGAGCGCGAAGCGATACTCAGCTCCGACATAGGATCGATCAAATATATCGCTGCAATCATGGGAGCGTTCGCCGACGTCGCGGACCGGGATGGCCGCCACAACATCCGCCACCATGTTCCCATGCTCACTCAGCTGTACCAGGGCTGGGACTTGAAGAAATGGGAAGAGGAACTGCGTCGCAAACCGGACGGCGAAAAACTCGGCTGGGGAGACGAGATGGCCACGTGGGCGGAGAAGCACCCGCAATTCCTGACCGCAGCTCTGGAGAAACAACCCGGCCCCACACCCACCTTTCCTACCCCCGGGCCGAGCCCCGGGGCCAGCCCCACACCTCGTTGAAATGACAGCCGCCTCAGCCGGCGGGTGACGTGAGCTGAGGCGGCGGAGCTGCTGGGCGTGCGCGAGACCGACGTCAGGCACCTCCACCGCACGTGTTTTTGTGTCAGGCTGACAGTCTCAGGCGGGGGTGTAATGGAGGGAGAACGGGACAGAGGGCCGGGCTGTTGGGGTCTGTTAAGCCCGGCGCACTGGGCATTCTGGATTTTCGAACCCACGTGGGTTCCTGCACCACTCGATCCCGAGATGGAGACACTGCGCAGGTGCCGCGCCACGGTAGGTTTGCTCATCTACCTCGGCATGTACGCATTTCACGTCGTCTCCGGCTCTGACTCTGGCTTCGGCCTTTCCGATGTGGTGTTCGACGGCGTCAATGCTTCCGTGTGGGCTACCCCGATCACCTATCTAGTGGTGATCAGCGTCATGCTGGTGGTCTGGAAGAGACGTGGTTACTCGATCCGTCCGCTCGGGAAGCCCATACTGAAAGGCGTCACGCTGATGGTGGCGTACTTCGGTGTCCTGCTGTTCCTCATTTCGTTCACCATCGGGCGGCCGGAGAGCGAAAAAGTCAGCCTGAAAGAGCTGATTTTTGCGTTCTGGCTCCTATTCTTCTTCGTCTTCGCGACGCTCGCGGTCGCCCGGAACTTCTTCGGAAGCGCCGCCATACACCCGGCCCTGCCGGGAGTGCTCTCAGCAATCGCTGCCTGGCTGGCCGCGTTGCCCAATCCGGACACCAGCGCCCTGGGCGTACTCCTCAACCTGGGCGGCCCCGTGTCGCTGACGGCCATCTCGGGCCTCGAACTGTCCAGGCTCCGCCAGCACTACGGCATCCACCTGTACGCCTACTACCTCCACACGCCGGACAGCTCCGGTCAGTCCTGACGCAACACCGTCAGCCGTCAGCCGTCTCCGGATCTGGCCCCCCGGCGAGGAGGCCACCCCGACGCCCGCCGAGAGCCCCGCAGCGCCTCTCTACCGCCTCGGCGGCCCCCAGGCCCTCAGCAAGCGCGACGACATCGACTGGGCGGCTGTGAGGGCCGCTGCGGCACCTGCCAGCCCCTCACCGCACCAGGTCCACAAGAGGTCCCACATACGTGTGGGACCCGGACACCATGAACCTCCCGCCACCCGTGCGCGAAGCCCTCGGCTGAGTCCGGCCAGGTGCGCCCGCGTCAGCGGACGGCGATGGTGGCCACAGTAGCGACTACGCTGCCCAGCGTTGTCGCTGCGGCCAGTGAGACCGTCAGCGGCTGGGTGAGCACCGGATGGCGGTAGGCGGCGTAACCGAGCGCGCTCACCACCAGAAGCACGACCAGGAACAACAGCAGGACGACCAACAGAGCAAGCAAGGACACGAGGCCCCCTCCTCGGACGCGATGGACGGCTCGTGTCAGGCCATGGCGGACGCGGACGAGAGAACCTGCGTTCCTGCGTGCAGTGCGGTGGATCGTAGAGCAGAGGCATGCCTGGCACCCTGCTGGCACCAAGCCATCAGCAAATCCTCGACGCCCTGGTCGGTGAAGTACGAGGGCCATTCGCCGGTTGAAGAGCCCCCGAGGGCGAGAGCCCTTAACCCATAACCCAGCTATAAGAAAGACCAGAAGGCGCACCGCCGTTGCCCACTGTGAGTTGGGGGTGTGGTGGCATCGGGTTGGGTGTCAGCCGAGGGTGACGGGCTGTCGGCCTGGGAGACCGTCGCTTCTTCTCGCGCTGGTGGCTGTCATGGGGTGACCAAACAGCTGTCAGCAGCTGGCTAGCACGCTGGCGGGTGGCTGTCATGGGATTGCGCATTCCTGTGCATGCGGTCCTGGGGCCCGGGTGTGCTGGCGTGTATGAGCGAGGCAGAGCGACTGTCACGGGGTGTGGTGGTCCGTCGGTTACTGCAAGTGGAACAGGGACAGGAATCGGTCTCGTCGTTGCATGTGCGGGTGATGGCCGAGGCTGCGGGCGTGACACCGCGGACGGTGTGGCGGTGGTTGTCCCAGGCGCGGGCGGGCCGGCTGGATCCGGTAGCGCGGCCGGGCGGGTTCACGCTGAATGACCAGCAGTGGAACCGGCTGGCCCAGCTGGGCGGGAACGTCGCGGCCCTGAACCGGCTGATGACAAAGGATGACTCGCTTCAGGGTGTGCCGTCGCTGGGCACGTTGCACCGCACGGTGCGGCGGGACCTGCGCGCAGGCCGCCCGCTTGAGTCGGCCGGGGCCTCGCGGGCCCGGGTAGAGCCCGAGCGATATGACCGGGTCCTGGCCGAGCTGAAGCTGCAGCGCCCGGGCGAGGGTGTGCCGGTGGTCGATGCCGAACCACCGCAGCCTGCTGCGGCCGTCCCGGACGAGAACGGTAGCCAGCCCGCCACGCGTGGCGGGGTGCGGCTGTTCGTGCCCGGGGCGCGCGTGGTCTCGACCGGCCCTGTGGCCCGGAGGCGGTCGGGCCCACGGCGGCGGCGCGGGGGATCGGCTGCGTGTTCGGGGAGCCGGGGGTGGGCAAGACGGTGGCGGTGCAGCAAGCGCTGCATCTGCTGCCCTCATGGGCCCCGGTCTGGCGGGCGGTGGTCGGGGTGAAGCCCGGTACGCCCCAGATGCGTGCCTCCCTGCTGGATGCGTGCGGACTTTCCGCGGCTTCTCTGGCCCACCGCGCCCAAGCGGCGGACCGTGCCCTTACTGAGGCGTTGAGACAACCAGGTGTGCTCTTCCTCGATGATGCGCAGCGGCTGTCTCCGCCGTTGCTGGACTATCTGCGGCTGCTGTGGGACGAGCCGGGAACGGCCGCCGCGTTGCTGCTGTGCGGGGCGGGCACGGAGCGGGTGATCGCGCGGGCGCCGGCGTTGCGTTCCAGGGGGCTGACCTGGCACCAGGTCACCGGTATGGAGCCGGGCCGGCTCTCGGAGACGCTGGCCATGTTCCATGACGTGTGGGAAGGCACGGATCCGGCGGACGTGGAGTGGGCTGATGCCACGGTGGCGCGGGGCAATTTCCGTACCTGGGCGAAGATCACCTCTCACCTCTACGCCCTCACCAAACACAGCCAGCATCCAGGGGCGAACCGTTCCATGCTCGAGCAGGCTTGCGCACGGCTGGGCCCCTACACATGACGACGGCCAAGGACATGACACAGGAACAAAGGCCATGAGCGCCGAGCAGGAAACCAACTCCATGAGCAAGGCACCCGAAACGAAACCTCCTCGCCGCTGGATGTGCCTGCACCGGTGCTGGAGGGCCCCGGGCTGACCGTGCTGCGCGGGCCCGCTGTGCAGCAGCTGCTCCGGCTACGGAGGCAGGGCCGGCTCTCGCGGGGGCATGTGCGGCTGGCGGGGGAGCGTCTGGGCGTCTCGGAGCGGCCGGTGTGGCGGTGGCTCGCCCAAGCCGAAGCCGACCCCGGCACAGCGGCCCGGCCGGGCCGCAGAACGGGCGACAGGTTCGAGGTCACGCCCGAGGTTCGGGTGCTGCTGGCGTACTGGAAGGGGAACGCGTCCGCGGTCCACCGGCAACTGACCGCCCGCGCCCGGGAAGCAGCCCGAGAGCCTGCCCCAACTGTTCCGGGAGGGGCACCAGACCAGGCGGTACCGGTGCTGGACCCGGTGCCGTCGCTCTCGACGTTCCTCCGTGCGGTGCGCCGCGACCTGACCGCCGGTGAACGCGCCGCCCTCGCCCGCGGCCCGGAGGCGGCCCGCGCCCATGACGTGTTCGGCAAGCGGCCCCGGCTGTGGCGCAACCACACCTGGGAGGCCGACCACGTCCAGGCGCCGCTCCTGGTGGACGCCGGCGGGGAGCTGGTGCGCCCATGGGTGACCTGGTTCATCGACGTCGCGACCAAAACCATCACCGGCACCGCAGTCACACCCGGCCATCCGTCCCGAGCCTCGATCCTGACCGCGCTGCGCGCTGCGGTCCTGCGCACCGGCCCGTACGGCCCGGCCGGAGGCATCCCCGAAGCGGTGCGCATCGACAGAGGCAAGGACTTCCTCTCCAGGACGGTCCTGGGCGTATTCGGCACCCTCGGCGCCAGGGTCGATGACCTGCCCGCCTACAGCCCGCACCTGAAAGGCACGGTGGAAAACCTCAACCGCTCGGCCGACCGCATGCTCTTCGCCGCCCTGCCCGGTCACACCACCACCGCCGCACCCCGGCACCGAAACAAGAAGCCCAC
>NZ_JASKYT010000399.1:0-6243 GCF_041028275.1 Streptomyces sp. PU-14G | reverse complement strand
GCACCGGCGTACGGCTGCTGGGGCGGGGGAGGCCCCGCGTACGGCTGCTCCAGCGTGTCCTCGTCCGGGTCTCTCTCCGTGCGGGAGGGGGCGGCGGCGCGGTGGCGCACGGCCCGGCGCCCCGCCATCATGGCGCCGGCGAGTAGCAGCAGGAGACCGCCTCCCAGGGCGAGCCAGGCGCCCGAGGCGAGCCCCCCGGTGTTGCCGGCGGAGAGACTGCCCGCGGCCTGTCCCTGCCGCACCATCCACAGGACGGTGAAGCCCAGGGCCAGCACGCCCGCGACGAGCACCAGGATGCGGGAGCGCGCCAGCACACCCAGCACGGCGACCACGGCCGCGAGCAGCATCAGCACGAAGAGGCCGGTGAACAGGGCGGCGCCCGAGCCGGTGATGCCGGCGGACTGGAAGAGGGTGTCGAGGCGGAAGTCGCGTCCGAGGCGGCCGTCGTACCACGGTCGGAAGGGGCTGTAGACGGCAGCAGCCGCCCCGATGAGGGCGAGCAGCGACCCGATCGCGTTGCGGATCATGGTCTCGCCTCGCTTCCCGGCGCCGCTCCCGACGCCGTACGGGTGCGTGATCCGCTCTCGACGCTACGCCGCCGGGAACCCCCTCGCCACTGTGGGCGTCTTGAGCCGGTGGCAGACGTTGAACTGGACGCGACAAGACGTGTGGTGTCCACGTATTTTCGGGGGTTCTGATGAAGCGGTTGCGGCACCTGAAGCTGATCGCCGCCGTCTCGGTCGTTCTGCTGGCGCTGACGGGGTTCAGCCAGGCCCGCTCGTCAGGTGGTCACAGCGGTGGCGGTGGCAAGAGCCGCAGCAGCGGTCACGGGGGAGGCGGTTGCAGTAGCGAGAAGTCCAGCAGCCACAGTCACAGCGGCAGCTCGGACAGCGACTACACCAGCGGTTCCACCAGTGGCTACACCAGCGGCTACACCGGTTCCGGCAACTCCAGCAGCTCCAGCTCGACCTCCGGCAACGGTTCGGGCGGCAGCAGTGCGAACGGATCCGGACACGTGACCGAGTGCGCCGAGGCCGAACCGGGAACGAAGCCCGGCGCGACCGTGCGGGTGCGCAACTCGGGCGACAGGTCGGGCACCTTCGCCGTCGAGGTCGACTTCCTCGACGCGGCCGGTCAGGTCATCGACTCAGGCTCCGCCCGCACCACCGTCAAGGGCGGCGGGTCCAGGTCGGTGAAGGTGCCGATGGAGACCCCGTCGAAGGTCCACGACGTGGTGGAGTGCGAGGTCTCCTCGGTCAGGTGAGACCGCCGAGGCGCGCGTCACCTGCCGCACGGAGGGGCGTCCCCACCGCACGGAGGGGGCGGAGCCACGCTCCGTCGGGGGCGGGGGTCTGTGCCCTACCGGGTGCGGAAGGAGGCGCCCCCGCCCCGTCCGCTCTGTCGGCGCCCCGCGAACAGCTCGGCCTGCCGCTCCGGCGACAGATTGCCGAGAGCGATCAGCGCCGGGGCCTGCGCCATCGCTTGGCTGCGGGCCGCTTCTCTCGCCGCCCACACCGCGCGTACCGTTCCCTGTACCGCCTCGGGCGGGTAGGAGGCCAGGGTCCGCGCGCAGTCCAGCGCGGCGTCCAGCGCCCCGCCCGTCGGCGCGAGTTCGGAGACCAGCCCGGTCTCGTACGCGCGCCGCCCCGAGATCCGTTCGGCCGTTCCCATCAGCGCCATCCGTGCCACCTCACCGAACGGCATCCGCTGCGCCATCCCCATGGCCTCGTACGCGCTGACCATGCCGTAGGTGGTGTGCGGGTCGAAGAAGGCGGAGTCCTCCGTCGCCACGAGGAACTCCGCCTCGCCCAGCAGGTAGAACGCGCCACCACAGGCCATGCCTTCCACGGCGGCGAGCACCGGTATCCACAGGTCGTTGCTCTTCGGGCCGATCGGGAGCAACGGGTCCTCGATCGCGAACGGTGACGCCGGCTGCGGCACGGCCTCCGTGTCGGCGACCGCCGACCTGTCGATACCCGTGCAGAAGGCCCGCCCACCCGCACCGGTCACCACGGCCGCACGGACCGACCGATCGGTACGCAACTCCCGCCACGTCCGGGAGAGGACCCGTGCGTCGGCGAGGTCCAGCGCGTTGTGCTTCTCCGGCCGGTCCAGCGTCACCGTCGCCACACCGTCCCGGCACTCCAGCCTGATGCTCACGCGCCTCCCTCCCCGCTGCGCACGCCCGCTCCCTCCCCGCCGCTCACGGCCGTTCCCTCCTTGCCACTCACGGCCGCTGCCACCTCGCCGCTCACGGCCGCTCCCTCCTCGCTGCTCACGGCCGCTCCAGTACCCAGCGCGGCACCGTCACCCGCTCGGCGCCCTCGCCCAGCGCGCAGAAGACGGCCCGTACCGGCGCACCGATGCGCAGCCTGGCGGCGTCCACGGAGCCGAGCCGGGCGTCCGGCGCGGCGACCAGATTGCCGACCAGCCGGATCGTGGGGTCCTCGACGAGCTCCACCACCGCCACGTCGTACGGCGCGATCTCGGCGTACGCGGGCAGCAGCGGCGGGTGCGCGACCACGTACGACCAGACGCGCCCACGTCCGCTCACCTTCTGCCACTCGCTCTCGAACGACTGGCAGCGTGGACAGCACGGCCGCGGCGGGAAGCGGCGCACTCCGCAGCCGCAACAGGTCTGGACGCGCAGTTCCCCCTTCGCGGCGTACGCCCAAAAAGGCGCGCCGTCGTCGTCGGGGACGGGCGGCAGCAGCCCGTCCCCGGGAACCGGTGTCACGGAGGCGGTCGCGGTCGCGGTCATCTCTCTCAACTCCTCAGCAGCAGCGCGGAGGTGGGCACGCACGCGCCCGCCGTCACCAGACAGGTCGAGGCGTCGGGCACCTGCGCGGTGGAGGTGCCGCGCAGCTGCTTCACCCCCTCGGTGATCAGGTTGAAACCGTGCACGTACGCCTCGCTCAATCCGCCCCCCGCGGTGTTCAGCGGCAGGCGGCCACCGATCTCCAGCGCGCCGCCCTCGGTGAACGCCGCTCCCTCCCCTCGCCCGCAGAAGCCGTAGCCCTCCAGGGAGAGTGGTACGAGCACGGTGAACGCGTCGTAGATCTGCGCGACGTCCACGTCGGCCGGCGTGATATCCGCCTGTTTCCACAACTGCTGGGCCGCCGTCCACGCGGGGCCGCGCAGGGGATCGTCGTTCCAGTAGTCGACCATGCCGTGGTGCTGTGCGGGCATCCCCTGCGCCGCGGCATGGACGTAGACGGGCTCGCGGCGGCAGTCGCGGGCGCGGTCGGCGGAGACCAGGACACAGGCGAGCGCCCCGTCGGTCTCCAGACAGTTGTCGAACAGGCACAGCGGCTCACTGATCCAGCGGGCCGTCATGTACATCTCGCGGGTCAGCGGGCGCTCGTACATCATCGCGGCGGGGTTCTGGTTGGCACGGTTGCGGCAGGCCAGGGCGACGTTGAAGAGGTGGTCGCGGGTGGCCCCGTACTCGTGCATGTACCGTCGGGCGAGCATGCCGATCTCGTCGGCGGGGCGCAGCAGTCCGAAGGGGCGCGTCCACTGCGCGGGCGTGGGGAGTTGCGCCGCGGTGTTTCCCCACGGACGGGTGCCCGAACCCCGTTTGCGGGAGCGCCAGGCGACGCCCACGGTCGCCTGTCCGGTGGCGATCGCGGCCACCAGGTGCGCGACGGTCGCGCAGGAGCCGCCACCGCCGTACCCGACCTTTGAGAAGAACGTGACGTCCCCGGCGCCGATCGCCTTGGCGACCTCGACCTCGTCGGTCTCCTCCATCGTGTACGAGGCGAAACCGTCCACCTCGCAGGGGGCGATTCCCGCGTCCTCCAGCGCGCCCAGGATGGCGCGGCAGGCCAGGCTCTTCTCGGACTCGTCGAGCCGTTTGGCGAACGGCGTCTGCCCTATGCCGACGATCGCCGTGGCGTCCTTCATGGCGTCCTCCTCGGGCGACCTGACTGGTGCACCGCTGCTGACAGTGCGGGAGGCTACAGCTAATCTGACGGGGTGTCAGGTGTCGGTGCGCGACGAAAGCCGCGCAGCCGTCGGGGAGCAGTGGTGCACTGCTGCGGCAGTACGGCAGTGCGGCAGTGCGGCAGTGCGGCAGTGCGGCAGTGCAGGGGTGCTGCGGAAGCGGCTCGGGCAAGGAGGCGCACAGTGAGTGGTACGAACATCCCACCCGAAGCGGCCCCGACGGCCGCCGTCGCAACAGGCGCGGAAACCGTGGCCGGGACCATCCCGGCTCTCGTCCGGGCCGCCGCCACCCGCTACGGGGAGCGCGAAGCCGTCGTCGAGGGGCGCACCCGGATCTCGTACGCCGACCTGGGCGAGCGCGTCGAACGGGCCGCCGCCGCATGTCTGGCCTCCGGCCTGGAACCCGGCGACCGGGTGGCCGTCTGGGCACCCAACACCCTCGACTGGATCGTCGCCGCACTCGGCGCGGTCACCGCCGGCGGCGTCCTCGTCCCCCTCAACACCCGCTTCAAAGGCGCCGAAGCCGCCTACGTCCTCGGCAAGACCCGCGCCAGGCTGCTGTTCGTCACCGGCACGTTCCTGGGCACTTCGTACGTCGCCTCACTGCGCCGCGCCACCGCTGAGGGGCTGGGCGGAGGGCCGCTGCCGGGACTGCCGCACCTGCGAGAGGCGGTCGTCCTGGCGCAGGACGCGCCTGCCTCCTTCCGCACCTGGAAGGACTTCTTGGCCGACGGCGCGTCGGTCCCCCGCGAAGCAGTCCGTGCACGCGCCGCCCGGATCAGCCCCTCCGCGCCCTCCGACCTCACCTTCACCTCGGGCACGACAGGGCACCCCAAAGGCGCCGTGATCACCCACGAACAGACGCTCCGCGTCTACAGCGCATGGAGCGAACTGGCGGGGCTCGCGGAAGGCGACCGCTACCTCATCGTCAACCCGTTCTTCCACACTTTCGGCTACAAGGCGGGCATCATCGCCTGCCTGCTGCGCGGCGCGACGATGATTCCGCAGCCCGTCTTCAACGTCGAGACGGCGCTCGCCCACATCGCCACCGAGCGCGTCAGCGTGCTGCCGGGGCCACCCACCCTCCACCAGGCGCTGCTCGACCATCCCGCACGCCGCCAGCACGATCTGAGCGCGCTCCGCCTGGTCGTCACCGGCGCCGCCGTCGTCCCCCTCGAACTGGTCGAGCGGCTGCGTGCCGAGTTGAAGGTCGGTACCGTCCTGACCGCCTACGGCCTCACCGAGGCCTCCGGCACCGTCACCATGTGCCGCCGCGGTGACCCCGCCGAAACCGTCGCCGCCACCTCAGGGCGGGCCATACCCGGCACGGAGGTGAAAGTCGCCTCCCCTGCGGGCGCCGCCCTGCCGCCCGGCGAACCCGGCGAGGTCCTGGTGCGGGGCTACCACGTCATGTCCGGCTACTTCGAAGAGCCGGACGAGACCGCCGCGGCCTTCACCCCCGACGGCTGGCTGCGCACCGGCGACATCGGCGTCCTGGACGCCGAAGGCAACCTGCGCATCACCGACCGCATCAAGGACATGTTCATCGTCGGCGGCTTCAACGCCTACCCCGCCGAGATCGAACAACTCCTCAGCCGGCATCCCGACATCAGCGAGGCCGCCGTCATCGGCGTGCCCGACCCCCGCCTCGGCGAGGTCGGCAAGGCCTTCGCCGTCCGCCACCCGGGCGCCACCGTCACCGCCGACGACCTCATCGCCTGGTCCCGTCGGGAGATGGCCAACTACAAGGTGCCCAGGGACGTCGAATTCGTCGCGGCACTGCCGCGCAACGCGAGCGGCAAGGTGGTCAAGACGCGGTTGCGGGGCAGGCGGTGACGTCGCACGTCACCGCCTGCGAGCCCCTCGGCCCTCCGGGCCACGTCGACCGTTCAGCCGGCCTGGGGCGCCGTGGGCGCGACGGTCCCCTGGTTGTTGTCGAGGTCGGGCAGGAGGGTGGAATTGCGCTCCAGAACGGAGATGGTCTGTACCCGATCGGAGGGTGCCATGCCAGCAGCCACAGCGGGAGCGGACGCAGTCCCCAGAGCGCCCAGGGCGGCAGCACAGGTGACGATGAGCTTGGTGGAGCGGGACATGAAGGCACCTCCGGAAGCGAAAACGTGTTCTGCTCTGTACTTTGACGCGGCGCGGGCCTGAGAAACGGCAGAAGTCGGTCATGAGCCGAGGGCCGCGGCCGACGACTCCCCCTCTGCGTCGTCGGTCGCGGCCCTCGTGTCCCCCGTAGGACGGCCCCCGAACCACTCGTTCCCCCTGGTGGGCGCCCTGCTTGCCGGCCTGGTT
>NZ_JASKYT010000398.1:0-6524 GCF_041028275.1 Streptomyces sp. PU-14G | reverse complement strand
GCCCTGAGGCTGCGCCGCCCCCTCCCGCGGGCCGTGGAGGAGGCCGCACGCAGGGTCGAAGCGGCGCACCAGGCGGAGGAGACCCGCGCGCTGGACGTCGCCCCGTCACCGGAGGGAGCGGGAGCATGACACCGGCCGACGGCGCGTCCCCAAGCCCAGGCGGCGGCCCCGGCGGGCCGCCCGGCCGGGACCCGGTGCCGCGGGACCCCGCAGCGCGGAGGCCGGACCGTGGGGCACCGGATCGGTGGGGTCCGGACCGGTTGGGGCCGGACCGGCGTGTGACGGTCGTCATCATCACCCGGGACCGCCGCAACGAGCTCCTCCGTACGCTGGGCCTGCTGGCCGACCTCCCCGAGCGGCCCGAGGTCGTCGTCGTGGACAACGCCTCCCGCGACGGCACCGCCGACGCCGTGCGCGCCGCACATCCGCGGGTGAGGCTGTTGCAGCCGGGCCGGAACACCGGAGCGGTGGGCCGCAACCTGGCGGTACGCCACGTGACGACCCCCTACGTCGCGTTCTGCGATGACGACTCGTGGTGGGCGCCGGGATCGCTGTCCGCCGCCGCCGACCATCTGGACGCCCATCCCGGACTCGCGGGCGTCGTGGCACGCATCGTCGTCGAACCGGAGGGCACCGAGGACCCGGTCGTGGAGGAGTTGCGCACCTCCCCGGTGCGGGGCCCCGCTTGGCTGCCGGGCCCGGCGCTGGGCTCCTTCCTCGCGGCTGCGACCTGTCTGCGGGTCGCCGCGTTCCGCGAGGCCGGCGGTTTCGACCCCCGGCTGTGGCTGGGCGGCGAGGAGGAACTGCTGGCCACCGACCTGGCGGTGCGCGGCTGGTGGCTGGCGTTCGCCGAGGAACTGACCATCCACCACGCCCCCTCCAGAGCCCGCGACGCCACGGGCCGGCGCGTGGACGGGCTGCGCAACACCCTCTGGTACACCTGGCTGCGCCGCCCGCTTCCCGCTGCGCTGCGCCGCACCTGGTACCTGGCCCGCTCGGTGCCCCGCGACGCGGCCAGCGCCCGCGCCTTCGCCCGCGCCCTGGCAGGACTCGGCTGGGTCGTCGCCGAGCGCCGCCCCGTCCCCGACCACATCGAACGCCGCCTGGCCGCCCTGGAACGAGCCCAACGGCAGTCGACGGCGCGGCAGTACGTGGGCTGAGCCGCGCCCGGCCCCGGGCGTGGCACCGGGCCGGGACTGGAGAGAAGGGCGGTCCTGTGCCTGCTCAACTGCCGGGCGGCCGGACCGCCGAGTTCGGCGGGCGCGACACGCCAAGGGGGACCGCGGCGAGGGCCCGGCCGGGACGAGGGCCCGGCCGTGGAGGCTCAACATGCGTGGGGCGCTGGCGCGGGACGCCCAGTCAGCGGCGGGCGCCACACCTACCGCGCGCCCGTGGCGCCGTACCCACCACCGTCGCGTGCCTTCCCCGCCCCTGCGCGTAGGAATCGCCGCGTATGTGTCCGGGCCGATGTGGGAGGCCGAGGCCCCCATCGCCTCCGCAGCCTGGATCCTTGCCAGGGCGACCGCCTTGACCGACCCCGGCTCCCGCTGTGCGACAGTCGCCTTCGACCAGGGCGTCACCGCCATCAGCGCACCCGGTCGCGCCAGCGGGCAGGTGACTAAGTTCCGGGCCCGGGGCGGGGGACACAGCCTGGCAGCGTCCCTTGACATCCTGGACGCCGGACTGGGCCTCTCCCGGCCCGGAGCCGCCCGGCTCGCCGTCATCGCCTCCGATGGCCATTTCGGCACACGCACCAGGCAACAGGCCGCCGAACGCATCGCCGCGCTGAAGAAAGCCGGATGCGCGGTGCTGTGGCTCGCCTTCGAACCCCCGCAGCCCGGCCGCCAGAAAGGGCCGTTGCCCGGCGCCACGCATGTAGAGCCGACCGACCCCGCTGACGCTGTGGCCGCAATCAGCAAAGCCGCCACGGCTGCCTTGGCCGCCGCCCCCTGACCCCCGGAGCCTTCGGCTCTGGGCCCCGACGGTGGCGAGGCGGCTACCTCGCCCCCGTCGGCTACCGGGCGGGCCGATGCCACGGCCCGTCCGGCAACGACGGAAAACCCCAACTGCACGAGGAGTTGCTCCATGCAGAAGAAGAGTCCCACACCCGAGGACCGTTGCGAGCATGCTTCCTACCTGGTGTCGCCGCGCTACCTTGCCGGTCCCGACGAGAGTGTCCCGGTTCTGTGCTCTGACTGGACGCCACACGGCGTTCCCGCAGGTACAGCGGTGCGTGTATCGCGCGTAAGGCTGTATACCCTCCATCAGGAGGGGCACTACTACGAGGCTCTGCATGCCCCGGACGAGGACACGGCAGACACCTCCGACGGGACCTCCGGATGGCGTTTCAGCAGGCGAACGCACCCGGCCGCAGACGAGGAGTGGTTCGCGATCTTCGGCCCCGGCACCCCGCCCGAACCGCCAGCCGCCCTCGCCGACACCGTCTGCTCACACGTCCCAGGCAGCCAGGCGAACGTCACCGCCCCGGCCACCGAGGCTGTGATGGAGGCAGCCTTAAGGACCTTCGAGACGAACGAAGGCGGGGGCACATGGTTCGCTCCTGGGCGGCGGGCGCTGGTAGGCACCCCGGACAGCAGCGGCGGTACCTGGACGTTCGCCGCCGTCACCGACAGCGGTGACGTGCTGTGGTACGCCCTGGCCCACCGCTACACCCCACGCCACCTCATTAACGCCGTCTGCGCGGCCCTCACTGCCCCGGTACCCGTTCCCCGTCAGCGCCGGCCTGACCCCTGCCTCGGCCCCGTGAGCGTCACGCGCCTCCACACCTGAGATTCCCGTCCCCCGGGGGGACGTGGAGCACCAGCCTGGCCTCCCGGGGACGCGCGCCGAACCGCAATCAACTGCACCGTGAGCCGGAGAATTCGTATGCGCACGCACGACACAACCCCGTACCTGATCGCCCCTCTCCACCTCGCCGGCCCCGACGAGACCGTCAAGGTCCTCAGCGACAGGTGGCAAGCCCCTTCCTACGGCGACACCAACGTCTACGTCCATCGCAGCGCGGGACAACTGGTCGAGGCACTCCACACCCCCCGCTGGGCGCAGTCAGCTTGTGAAGAGCATGGCCGCACCACCGGGGGAGAGCCGGAAAGGGGCTGGGAGTTCACTGCCCGCAACGCCCCTGGCACCACCAGGATCTGGCGGGCGGTGTTCGCACCCTCTACACCCCCGGAGCTGCCTGCCGCGCTCGCTCACGCCGTGGTCCGGCTTCCTGCGATGCTGGGGCCCCTGATTCACGCTGAGCCGACTGCGCCACTGGCTGCCGCTGGATGGATCTGCGACCGGGGTACACGAGAGAACACCGGGTTCTCGCCTGACGGGCAAGCCATCGTCATCACCCCACCGCACCGCCACAACAGCCTCAACACCGCGCTAGACGGTAGCAAGGGCAACACCACCCAGCCCGAGGCCAAGACGCCGTGCGGCCGGGATGCTGGTGGCGAAGCGTGCACCGAGCGCTGGTTGTTCGCCGCCCAACACGCATGCAAGCAAGCGTTGCTGTGGTTCGCCCTCGCGGACGCGAGCGCCCCTAACGCACTGCTTCGTGCACTGTGCAAGGAGATCACCCGGGAGGAGCCGGTGCCCCGCAACGAAATCCCCGGCCCCGAGACCGGGCCAGTCCTCGTACACCGCCTGCGCTGACTCCGCTTCGCTGGGAGGGACACCGAAGACCAGGTGTCCCTCCCAGTGTGCCCGGCGCCCGGCCTGAGCCTGCGGATGTCCCTGGGCCACCGTCGGGCCCGCCCCCCCCACATTGGCACTTGTGCAGCCACCCACGGCTACGGTTGAGATCACGACCATACGGGTCTTCCGTCGTACGGTGCATGGGCTAGCAGTTGGGGCTGGGCTGGTGCTTGCCGACCCCGGCGGACCCCTCCCCGCCGTTGTCTTGACGGTGCCGAAGACTCCACCAGGCCAAGTCCGGAGTACTCCCGCGCTGGCGGGGAGCACCGACGCGCACGGCGCCGGTGGTGGACAGGTAGCGGATCACCCCCGCGCTGGCGGGGAGGACTCGATGTCCAGCGCCCGGTCGTTCGTGGTGGTTGCCCCCCAGCTGGCGGGGAGGACCCCCGGGTACATCTGCTGGCGGTTCATCCCCTCGGAACACCCCCGCGCCGGCGGGGAGGACCGTGTTGAACGAGCGGTCGGTGCGGTCGGTCGCGGAATACCCCCGCGCTGGCGGGGAGGACCACTCGCCGAGGGACAGGACGGTCAGGCCGAGCGGAACACCCCCGCGCTGGCAGGGATGACGACCGCCGTGGAGGAGCAGAGGCGGCGGCCCTCGGATCACCCCCGCGCTGGCGGGGAGGACAGCCGAGCGATGAGCACCACGCTCCCGGATACCGGAACACCCTGCGCTGGCGGGGAGGACGCCGGGCAACCAGTAGCCAGGAGGAAAGCACTCGGAACACCCCCGCGCTGGCGGGGAGGACAACCAGGCCGTGCCCGAATGGATGGACCCGATCGGAACACCCCCGCGCTGGCGGGGAGGACAGACGCCACCAATTCCAATCTCGGCTCTACCACGGAACGCCCCCGCGCTGGCGGGGAGGACCCGTCTCGGTCCGCGTCGACCCAGTGGCGGAACGGAACACCCCCGCGCTGGCGGGGAGGACGCCACGGCCTTCTCGGCGGCAGCGCGCGCGGCCGGAACACCCCCGCGCTGGCGGGGAGGACTCCAACGCGAACAGGGTCGAGGGCAGGTACTGCGGAACACCCCCGCGCTGGCGGGGAGGACGACGTACTGCCGGTGACAGAACTGCCCGCCGACGGAACACCCCCGCGCTGGCGGGGAGGACCGAAGATCACTGCCTCCTGCTTGCGCATCCCTCGGAACACCCCCGCGCTGGCGGGGAGGACTCTTCGTGACCTGCGGCTTAGTAGTGGCTTTGCCTTTTCGTGACCTCTTGTCCTGCTGTCTTGGGGGCGGCGGTCATGCGTATGAGGGTGAGTCCGTCGAAGTCCATGGGGGTGCGTCGGCGGGTGCCGGCGGTGTGGATGGCGTAGCCCTGTTCGGTCGGGGCGGGGTGTACGAGGACTGCGGCGCCGTCGCCGACGGTGTCGCATACGGCTGTCCAGAGTTCTTCGCGGACGCGGGTGGAGACGGTACCGACGAAGATTCCGGCGACGACTTCGGTGGTCCAGCGGGAGAGGGCGCCGCGGAGGTGGTCGGGGACGGCGGTGGTGGCGATGACGAGCATGGAGGGCATGGGCAGTCCCCGTTTTGGGCGTAGTTGACGCCTGCGGGGAGGATGCCGGTTTCGGGGTCCCACAGGTGCACCATGTGGCGTCTCGGCGTTCGTTCTGGTTCGGGTCCGGGGCGGCTCCGGGGGTGAGGAGGGTCTGGATGTCCTGGACGAGGCGGGGCAGCAGGCGCAGGAGCCGGAGGTCTTCGCGGAATTTTCGGCGGGCGGTTTGTTCTGGGTTGTCGGAGCGGTGGAGGGAGAAGGCGAGGGGGAGGGTGAGTTGGGCTTTGTAGAGGTCGGCGATGTCGTAGACGAAGGCGTGCTGGGTTCCGGTGTGGACGAAGCCGAGGGCCGGTGAGCAGCCCAGGGCCAGGAGGGCTGCGTGGACGACGCCGTACAGGCAGGTGTTTGCCGCGGAGAGGGCGAGGTTGACGGGGTCTTGGTGGTGCCATTGGTCGGGGTGGTAGTTGCGGCGGAATCGGCCGATGTTGTGCTGTTGGGCGAGGAGGCGGTAGAGGGATTCATTCGCTGGCCTTCCAGGCCGCGCAGTTGGGAGAGGGTGGTGCCTTTCGGCGGGGTGTCGCCGAAGCGCATTGCGTACATGCGCGTGGCGACGTCGAGGCGCTGTTCGGGTTGGGCCCATGCGGTGACTTGTTGTTCGAGCCAGTGGGTGGTGAGGGAGTCGGGGAGGATGCCGGCGTAGGCGCGGACGGCGCCGGCCCCGGTGCAGATCACGCTGGTGCCGTGGCGGGCGAGGGTGGTCAGGGCGCGGGTGGTGATGGAGACGCCGGGGCCGAGCAGGAGGCAGCTGATGCTGGCGGTGGGGATGTAGACGAGGTCGGTGCGGTCCTCGTCGAGGTTGATCTGGGCGCAGACGCCGGTGTCGTCCTGGACGACGCGGACCTTGTCGAGGTAGAGGAAGGACAGTGAGTCGGCGACGCGCGGGAGCATGGTGAGGGTGGGGGCGGCGAGGCGTCGTCGTGCCTGGCCGTCGCCGTGTGGTGCGGTGTTCATGCGGTGGTGGCGGGGGCGAGGCTGAGGAGGCCGGCTCCGTAGGGTTTGCCGCGGCCGATGCCGGTGAGCAGGGCGGTGGTCAGTGTGTCGGGGTCGGTGACGGTGGCGGTGCCTTCGTAGCGGATGAGGCGGTGGCGGATCCGGTCGGGTGCTTTTCCGGCCCCCCCCCCCCCCCCCCCCCCCCCCCCCCCCCCCCCCCCCCCCCCCCCCCCCCCCCCCCCCCCCCCCCCCCCCCCCCCCCCCCCCCCCCCCCCCCCCCCCCGTGGTGGCGGGGGCGAGGCTGAGGAGGCCGGCTCCGTAGGG
>NZ_JASKYT010000397.1:0-6761 GCF_041028275.1 Streptomyces sp. PU-14G | reverse complement strand
GCACGGTACCAGCGCGGGACACGCCCGGAGTAGTCCGAAATGCGCGCTACGTACCCATGCCTCCACGGTGGACGTGGAGACAACAGCTACCTCTCATGGGAGCGAACATGCGTATTCGTACCGCTATCGCAGCCAGCCTGCTCAGCGCCGTCCTGGACCTCGGTCTGAACGTGTGCGGCAACACGATCGTCGCGCTGCTGAACCCTGCCTCGCAGAACGCCTGCAAGGCGAACTGACCCCCAGCGCACGTCGGCTCGGCCGTCGGACCCCGCCCCCCCCCCCCCCCCCCCCCTCCCGCGGGCGGCGGGGCTCCGTCGGTCCGGGGCCCGACCGGGCGGCAGCCGACGGTGCTGCCGAGCCGGGCACCCGCTGCCACACTGGCCTCATGGACAACTTCTACCGTGGCCCGGCGACCCTGCTGACCGGAGCCGCCGAGGTGCCCGTCGACGCGGCGCTGTTCACGGAGGCTACCGACCCCGGCAGCGCCTGGTTCGGCACCATCAGACCCGAAGGCAGCCAGCCGCTGTGGACCGAACTGGAGGGGGACACGGCCCGGCTGCGGCTCATCGACGGGCGGGAGGGCCGGATCGCCATCCGCGGCAGCGGCTTCGGCCCGGTCGAGGTCTCCGGCGAAGGGCCGCTGCCCGCACACCGGCCGTAGGTCCCGCGCCCCGCGAAGGCTCTGTCCTACGGCCCACGGCCGCGTCACCTGGCAGGGGGACACGGAGCGGTGACGTACTCCGCTGGCTGTACGCCAAGACGCTCCCGGCAGGTGACGACAGATCCCCCCGGACACGGGATCGTGGTGACATGAACGCGAAGCCCAACCAGGACCGGACGGGACGGACATGAGCGCGCTGACGGCTGCGGCGCTGCTGTCCCTGGTCTCCGCGATCAGCTACGCGCTGGCCGCGATCGTGCAGGAGCGGATCGCCGCGACGACCTCTCCCAGCCGCTGGGGACTCCTGCGCTCGGGCACATGGTGGACGGCGGCGGCCCTCCAGGGAGTAGGCGCGCTGTTGCACGTGGTGGCGCTCGGCCTGGGGCCGCTGACGGTGGTTCAGCCGCTCGGCGTGCTCACCCTCGTCCTCGCCGCGCCGATGGCCGCGGTGGTGGGCCGCCGCCGTGTGGCCGCCGCCACCTGGCGCGGCATCCTGCTGGTGTCCGCGGGGCTGGCCGGCGTCCTGCTGCTCACCGGCGACGCGGGGGCTGACTCGCTGCACGGGAGCGCCCAACTGCTGCTCGCCACGAGCGTCCTGGGCGCCCTCGCGCTGCTGGTCGGCCTGGCCGCCGCGGCGGGACGCCGGGGACGCGCACGGCCGGACGGCCGCGCCCCGGCGCTGCGGAGTGTGTGCCTGGCCCTGGCCGCCGGGGTGGCCTACGGTGCGGCCTCCGTCTTCGTCAAGACGCTCGCCGACCGATGGATGTCCGCCCCGCTGCTCATCTCCGTGCCACTGGCCGTGCTGACGGTCGCGCTGGCCGCCGCGGGGCTCGCCACCTCCCAGGCCTCCTACCGGGGCGGCGGGCTGGCGACGCCGCTGGCGACGGCCACGGTCGCCAACCCCGTGGTCGCGGCGGTCGCCGGCATAGCCCTGCTGGACGAGGGCTTCCGGTACGGCGCCACGGGTGCCGTGCTGGCGCTGGTGGCCGGCGCGGTGGCCACCTGGGGGCTGGTCGCACTGACGGTCGACAGCGCGCGCCGCACGCACGGTTCGCCGCCGGGGCACGCCCGGCCCGACGAGCCGGGCCGGACCCTGCCCCCGCCCCGCGAAGAGAGCCCGCGGGCACGGCGCGGCGACACGGCGGGGCACACACCGGACGCGGAGTTCGCGAACCGGGAGAGGCCCGGCGACGGAACGCGCGCCGGAGTGCCGCGCCAAGGCCGCGGCAGGCGCGTCGGCCGCCGGCCGGTCGCAGCACCGTAACGCGTCCTCCCGACCCCGTAACGCGTCTGCCCGACGCCGTAACACGTCTGCCCGACGCCGTGGCGTACCCGTCCGACGCCACAACACGTCCGCCCGGCCGCAGCGGACGGCACGGCACGGCGCGACGCGACACAACACGGCGCGACACAACACGGCACGGCACGGCGCGGCACGGCACGGTGCGGCGGGAACATCCGCCGCGCCGACCTCGTCATCTTCCGTCCCCTCCGTCACACTGGGGAGTGAGCACCGGACGAAGGAGGCGGGGCATGCGTGCCACCCCGGCCGTGCGTGCCGTCCCGGCCGCCCGCTGGGCGCGCTGGGTCCTTCCGCCGTTGGCGGGGGCCGTCCCCGCACTGGCGTTCCCCGAGCCCTCGCTGTGGTGGCTCGCGTACGTCGCACTCGTGCCCTGGCTGCTGCTGTTGCGCGCCGCGCCCACTCCCCGTGCCGCCGCACGGACCGGCTGGCTCGGCGGCACGGGCTTCATGCTGGCGATGCACCACTGGCTGATGCCGAGCCTGCACGTGTTCATCGTCCTTCTCGCCGCTCTGCTGGGGCTGTTGTGGCTGCCGTGGGGCCGGCTCGTCCACCGGCTGCTCTCGGGCACGCCCGCAGGCGGCCGGTTCGCCGCCGCGGTGGTACTGGTGCCGTCCGGTTGGCTGCTGGCCGAACTGATCCGCTCCTGGGAGTACCTGGGCGGGCCCTGGGGGCTGCTGGGCGCGAGCCAGTGGCAGGTGACGCCCGCGCTGCGGCTGGCGTCGGTGGGTGGCGTGTGGCTGGTGAGCTTCGTGGTGGTGGCGGTCAACACCGCCCTCGCCGCGCTGCTCTCGGCCCCCCTCGCCCGCCGGGCCGCGGCCGTCGCCGTGCTGGCCACGGCCGTGTCCGTGGGCGCGGTCTGGCTGTGGGCGCCACGCCCGCAGCCCGCGGGCGAGACACGTGTCGCCGTGGTCCAGATCGGGGAGACATCCTCGCGCGCGGAACGGTTCGCGCGCGGCGAGGAACTGACCCGGCGGCTGGCGGACCGCCGCCCCGACCTGGTGGTGTGGGGCGAGAGCAGCGTCGGGTACGACCTGCGCAGCCATCCGTCGCTGGTGCGTCGGCTCGCGGCGCTCTCCCGGGCGACGCAGGCGCCACTGCTGGTGAACGTGGACTCCCAACGCAGCGACCGGCCCGGCATCTTCAAGAGCGCGGTCCTCGTGGACGAGGACGGGCTGACCGGGCAGCGCTACGACAAGATGCGACTGGTGCCCTTCGGCGAGTACGTCCCGTTCCGTTCGCTGCTGGGCTGGGCCACCTCGGTCGGGCGGGCGGCGGGCGAGGACCGGCAGCGGGGGCGGGAACCTGTGGTGATGCGGTCGGAGACAGCGCGGTTCGGGCCGCTGATCTGCTTCGAGACGGCGTTCCCCGACATGAGCAGGCACCTGACCGCCGAGGGCGCGCGGGTGCTGGTGGCCCAGTCCTCGACCTCCACCTTCCAGCACAGCTGGGCGCCCGAGCAGCACGCGTCCCTCGCGGCGCTGCGAGCCGCCGAGACGGGCCGGCCCATGGTGCACTCGACCCTCACCGGCGTCAGCGCGGCCTTCGGGCCCGAGGGCGAACAGGTCGGACACCGCATGGACACGGACACCAGTGCGGCCACGCTCACGGAGGTGCCGCTGGCGCGCGGCACGACGCTGTACGTGCGCTTCGGTGACTGGACGGTACGGCTGGCGCTGACCGCTCTGGCGGCGTACCTCGCGGTCGAGGCCGCCCGCGCGGTGCGGTCACGGCGGGACCGGCGGCGGGCCCGTGACGAGGACGGGGGCCTCGGCCTGAGCGTGGCCGCCCGCCGCTGACCCTCCGCTCGCGCCCGCCGCGCCGTGGCGGGTCTCGTCACCGGCGTGCGGGTGACCGCCCTTCCTCACCGTTCGGGTGACCGCGTCCCGTCGGCGGCCGTGCGCTCCGGCGGTCGCCAGTCGGCGATCCCCGCGAGCGCGCGCAGCGTCAGCCCGGGCGCCAGGCGGCTGACGGTGGCGAGCGCCCCGTTGCGCAGGGCGCACGCGGGCGCGCTGGTGAGGGTCGTCATCCGGGCGGCACGCGCCGACCGCCGCACGACCTCGGCGGTGCGGGGCAGCCGCTGCCCGGTGTAGGCGGCCAGGGCCCCGCCGACCGATCCGGCCGGGTCGGCGAGCAGGCCGAGCACGATGGCGTCCTCGATGGCCTGGTTGCCGCCCTGGCCCAGGCTGGGTGCCATCGCGTGCGCGGCGTCACCGAGCAGGACGGTGCGGCCTGCGTGGTGGGCGGGGAGCGGTTCGGTCAGGTGGTGGACGTCGTTGCGCAGTACCGCCTCTTCGGGCACGGATTCGATGAGCTCGGGCAGCGGCCTGTGCCAGCCCGCGAACAGCCGCGACAGCGCCTCTCGCTCTCCGTCGGGGGCGCGCCACGAGGCGGGGACGGCAGCAGCCGCGTAGGCGTAGCTCCTGCCGTCCGGCAGGGACTGGGTGCCCCACATGCGGCCCCGCCCCCAGGTCTCGTGCGGCTCGGCGCCGCCTTCCGGGGTCTCGGCGAGGAACCGCCAGGTCGTGAAGCCGGCGTAGCGGGGACCCGGGTGCGCGGGGAAGAGCGCTCGGCGGGCCGGGGAGTGGATGCCGTCGGCGGCGACCACGAGGTCCGCCTCCATGGTGTGGCCCTCATCCGTGGTGACGGTGGCCAAACGGCCCTCGGCTCCCGGATCGGTCGGGCTCGCGGCCACTCCGGTGCGCAGGGTGACGGTGTCGGGCAACCGGGCGCGCAGCAGGTCGACGAGGGCGGCGCGGGTCATCAGGACGAGAGGATCGCCGAAGTGGTCGGCCGTGCGGTCGCCGGTCGTGGGCACCAGCCAGCGGCCGGAGGGCGAGCGCAGACCGCCGCGTCCGCTCCAGGTGCGCAGCGCGCGTACGTCGTCCCCCACGCCGACGACGTCGAGGGCGCGCAGCGCGTTGGGGGCGAGGGCGATGCCCGCGCCGACGGGTTCGAGCGCGCCGGCGCGTTCGAGGACGGTGACGGTCCAGCCGCGGTCGGCGAGCGCGACGGCCGCGGTGAGGCCGCCGATGCCGGCTCCGATGACGAGGGCGCGCGAGGTGGGCACGGGTACCTCCCGAAAAGACCAGGACACTACAGCTGTAGTGACTTCCGACTCCGAGGATACTACTCCTGTAGTGCGCGGGTAGATTTGCCCCCATGCCCTCTCGCGACACCACCGTTCCCCGCTCGGAGCTGATCGCCGACACCGCGATCGGATTGCTGGCCGAACGCGGGCTGCGCGGCCTCACCCACCGCGCCGTCGACGAGGCGGCCGGGCTGCCGCAGGGCTCCACCTCCAACCTCGCCCGCACCCGGGCAGCCCTGCTCCAGACGGTGGTGGAACGGCTGACCTTCCTGGAAGGCGCGGCCCTCCTCGCACAGGAGGGGACACCGGCCGCCGGAGACCCTCCGGGCCCCGGCCCGCTCGCGGACCTCGTCGCGGCGGCGCTCCACCGCCATCTGACCCGGCACCGCGCCCTACTGGTGGCCCGTTACGAACTGGCGCTCGAAGCCACCCGGCGCCCCGAGCTGCGCGCCCACTACGACAGCACCGGAAGAAGCGACTTCGCCCAACCGCTGCGGCACCTGCTCTCGGCCGCCGGCTCCACCGCACCCGAGCGGCACACGCTCTCTCTGCTGGCCTGGTGCGAGGGCATCATGTTCACCTGCACCGCGGGCTCGTTCAACGCCGCCGTTCCCAGCGAGGAGGAGCTGCGGACCGGCCTGCGGGAGATCCTGGCCGGCATGCTCGCGCCCGCGGCCCCGAGCGCTGCCGGCGTACTCCGCCTGCCCTCCTCTGAAGGCTGACAGGATCAGCACATGACAACCGAGGACGGAACAGCACCCGAAGGGCCGCCCCTCACCTTCAGCGGAGCCCCGCTCCCCGAGGGCACCGGAAGCGAACGGCAGATCCTCCAGCAGTGGCTCGACCTGCAGCGCGCCACCCTCGCCGCCAAGTGCGAGGATCTGGGCGACGAGGAGTTGCGGCGGGCCGCCGCTCCGCCGTCCGCACTGACCCTGCTCGGCCTGGTGCGGCACATGACCGACGTGGAACGTCACTGGTTCCGCGGGATGTGGCGGGAGGAGGACTCCGCACCGCTCTACCGCACCCCCCAGGCGCCGGACGACGACTTCGTCGTCACCGAGGCCGACACGGGCGAGGAGACGCTGGCCGCTTGGCGTCGCGAGATCGCCCGGGCCCGTGCGTCCGCCGCCGGGCGGTCCCTCGACGAGGTCGCCACCCACCCCCGCCGCACGGGCTGGCGGATGTCACTGCGCTGGATGTACGCACACATGATTCAGGAGTACGCGCGGCACAACGGCCACGCCGACCTGCTCCGTGAGCGCATCGACGGGAAGACCGGCTTTTGAACCGGTGGCCGCGAAGCTGCTGAACCGAAAGCCGGGAAGGCCGCTGATCAGCCCGCGATCAATCCGGGCCGGTCGCGATCACTCCTGGGAGGACTTCCAGCCGGGGCGTGACAGCGGAAGAGTTGCGTGGATGTCACGTATCACGAAAGCCATGGCCGTCGCGGGAATGGCGCTGTCGACCGCGACCGGGTGCATGACCGTCTCGGGCGACCCCGGCGCGCCCGGCGGCGGCTCCGCCTCCCACCACTCCCCCACGTCCGGCCACCGGGACGCCTCCCCGCGCGTGGCGCGTTCCCCCGCGAAGGAGGCGCTCTCCCGCAACGAGCAAAAGGAGAAGGCCTCCGGCCGGCGTGGCACCGCCGGCGCACGTGGCGGCACCGCGCCGCGCTCCGGCGAGGGGGCGCCGGGCAGGGACACCCCCAC
>NZ_JASKYT010000396.1:0-5279 GCF_041028275.1 Streptomyces sp. PU-14G | reverse complement strand
CCCCCTGCCCGGCCGATTTGGGGCGGAGGGGTGGCACATGGAAGAATGGGCAGCTGCCTCCCATCCGGCGCGCGACCCTGCCACAGGGGGACCGACGCCCGCCGCGAGTGGCGGCTCTCCGACCAGATCACGATATGCCGCTGATGACCTGTGGCATCAGCGAGGAAAGCAGACGGACATGTCTCATCTTCTCGACAGTGTCGACGCCGCGTCCCTGCGCGACGACGTCCCGCCCTTCCGCCCGGGCGACACGGTCAACGTGCACGTGCGCGTCATCGAGGGCAACCGCTCCCGTGTCCAGCAGTTCAAGGGCGTCTGCATCCGCCGCCAGGGCTCCGGGGTGCGGGAGACCTTCACCGTCCGCAAGGTCAGCTTCAGCGTGGGTGTCGAGCGCACCTTCCCGGTGCACACCCCGATCGTCGAGAAGATCGAGGTCGTGACCCGCGGTGACGTCCGCCGCGCCAAGCTGTACTACCTGCGTGAGCTGCGCGGCAAGGCCGCGAAGATCAAGGAGAAGCGCGAGAGCTGATCTCGCGTCCTGGGTGTTCCGGGCGCCGGTTAGGCTTCCGCCCGATGGACACCGAGGAACAGCACGACGAACCGGAGCGCGACCGCTCCTCCGCTTCCGAGGAGGAAGCCGAGGGCCGGTCGCGCTTCGCGCGTCTGGCCCTGTACGCGGGGGTCGTGCTGGGGGCACTCTTGCTGACGAACGCCTTCGTCATGCAGCCTTTCCTGATCCCGAGTTCCTCGATGGACCCCACCCTGCGCGTCGGGGACCGGGTGCTGGTGAACAAACTGGCCTACCGCTTCGGTGACGGTCCACAGCGCGGGGACGTCATCGTCTTCGACGGCACCGATTCGTTCTCCGCGGACGCGGACCCCGACGCCAATTCCGTCACGACCGCACTGCGCAAGGCGGGCGCGGCGACCGGGCTGGTGCCGCCTGCCGAGACCGACTACGTCAAGCGCGTCATCGGGGTCGGCGGAGACCTGGTGCGCTGCTGCGACAGGCGGGGGAGGATCGAGGTGAACGGTCGGCCCGTGAACGAGGACTATCTCCACCCGGGAGACGCGCCTTCCGCTGTGCCCTTCGAAACGCGGGTGCCTGAGGGGCGCCTGTGGGTGATGGGGGACCACCGCGCCAAGTCCAGCGACTCCCGCGACCACCTCGGTGACCCCGGCGGCGGCACCGTCCCCGTCGACCGCGTGATCGGACGGGCGGACTGGATCGGCTGGCCACTGGGCCGCATCGGCTCGCTCCCCGCGGGCGCGGACGGTGACGATGACTGACCCCGAGGGCAGGTACGGACACCAGCACCCCCACGGGGCAGGACGGCAACCGCAGGACCCCTGGCCGGCGCCTCAGGGGCCGTGGCAGGCCCCTGGGTATCCGTCCGACCCCTCGTACGGCCCCGCGGAACCGTACGCCTACGGCGATGCGGCCACGCCGTACCCGCGCCCAGGTGCCGCGCCGTACGACCCCTCGGGTGCCGCGGTGCCGTACGATTCCCCCTCCGGTGCCGCCGCGCCGTACGACTACTCTGCTCCCGCCGAGCCGTACGACCACTCCGGTCGCGCTGAGCCGTACGACTACTCCGCTCCCGCCGAGCCGTACGAGGACTCCGGCGCCGTCGGCGGGCTCGGCGGGGGCGAGGAGCAGGGCTCGGACGAGGCGTCGGCACCGCTGCGGCGTCCCGGACAGGGGCGTGCCGACCGCAGGCGGGCCGCGAAGCGCATGAAGCGCCGCCGGAGGCTCTCGGCCACGAAGGAGATTCCGATCCTCGTCGGGGTCGCCCTGGTGATCGCTCTCGTACTCAAGACCTTCCTCGTGCAGGCTTTCGTCATCCCTTCGGGGTCCATGGAGCAGACCATCCGGATCGGTGACCGCGTCCTGGTCGACAAGCTCACGCCCTGGTTCGGAGCGGAGCCGCACCGCGGTGACGTCGTCGTCTTCGAGGACCCGGGTGGCTGGCTGGAGGACGAGAAGAAGGAGAAACAGGACGCTCCCTGGGGAATCAGGCAGGGCAAGGAGCTTCTGACCTTCATCGGCCTGCTGCCCTCGGACGACGAGCAGGATCTGATCAAGCGCGTCGTCGGTGTCGGCGGCGACACCGTACGCTGCTGTGACAAGCAGGGCCACGTGACGGTGAACGGCACGCCCCTGGACGAGCCCTACGTCCACCCGGGCAACAAGCCCTCGCGGATAGAGTTCGAGGTGACAGTTCCCGTCGGACGCGTGTTCGTGATGGGTGACCACCGGGCCAACTCGGCCGATTCCCGTTACCACATGCGCGACCCCGACAAGGGAACGATCGGAGTGGACCGGATCGTTGGAAGAGCGGTCGTCATCGCCTGGCCCTTCGACCACTGGAGACGGCTCGAGGAGCCCAAGACCTACGCTTCGGTGCCCGACGCGGGCGGTACTTCGGCGGCGCCGCCCGGGGGCCGTGAGAATCGAGTGGCGCAACTCCCGTTCTCTGCGGAACTTCCGCTCGTTATGGGAGTGGTGGGCTTGTCCCGATTGCGGAACAGGCGAATGCGCAGTGTGAGGAGTGGATGTGGGGGACTTGGCGGTCGGCGCACGGTCCGGTTCCGGGTACCCGGAGGACGAACGTCCTGGTACGGACGGCAGGACGGGCGACGCAGGACCACCGGCCGTGGGAAGAGAGAGTGACGGCGTGACCGCCGAGACCGACGGGACAGCAGCGGGCTCCGGAGCGGGCGGAGACCGGCCGCACGGCTTCCCGCCCCCCGGCCACCAGATGCCGGAAGCGGACCGAGCAGCTCAGGGCAAGCGAGACGAGTACACGGACCAGGCCGACCACATGGACGACAACGGCGGGCCGCACCAGAACGCCGAGTGGGGCGGAGCGGACGGCGAGGGAGAAGACGGCCGCGGGGACCGCAAGAGCCGCAAGGACGCCGCCAAGCAGCAGCGCTCCTTCTGGAAAGAGCTCCCGATGCTCATCGGGATCGCGCTGGTCCTCGCCCTGATCATCAAGACCTTTCTGGTCCAGGCCTTCTCCATCCCGTCGGCTTCCATGCAGGACACCCTCCGGATCGGTGACCGGGTCCTGGTCGACAAGCTCACTCCGTGGTTCGGGGCGACACCGGAGCGCGGCGAAGTGGTCGTCTTCCACGACCCGGGCGGCTGGCTGCCCGAGGCCCAGGTGGAGGAGAACTTCGTCCAGACCGCGCTCAGCTTCATCGGGTTGATGCCCTCCGCCAACGAGAAAGACCTGATCAAGCGGGTCATCGCGGTAGGCGGCGACACGGTGGAGTGCAAAAAGGGCGGCAAGGTCCACGTCAACGGTCAGGCCCTGAACGAGTCCTCGTACATCTACCCCGGCAACAGCCCGTGCGACGACAAGCCGTTCGGCCCCCTCAAGGTGCCCGACGGCAAGCTGTGGGTGATGGGCGACCACCGTCAGGACTCCCTCGACTCCCGCTACCACCAAAACCAGCCGGGTGGTGGCTTCGTCCCCGAGGGGCAGGTCGTCGGGCGGGCCATCGTGAAGGCGTGGCCGATCGACCGGTGGGGCACGCTGCCCGTCCCCGACACCTTCGGCCAGCAGGGCATCCAGGCACGCGCGCTGAACGCCGCTCCCGGTGCTGTCGGGCTCGCCGGAGCGGTCCCGCTGGTGCTCTGGCGCCGCAGGCGGCGGCTGGTCCTGACGGCCAAGCCGGTCGCCGCCGCGAGGTACGCCGGGGCTGCGGGGCCCACCGGGCCCACGCCGGCCACCGGAGCGACGGAGGGCGAGGGCTGACGGATTCCCGTACTCCTGGGTAGGGTGCCGCGCAGATCTTCGAGGCTGCCGCGGAGAACCCGGGAGAACGCACGTGAGCAACGCAGAACGTACCGATGAGGGCCGCGGCCGACTGGGCAACCGACTGTCCGGGGCGGCCGTGGCCCTCGGCTGTGTGCTCTTCCTCGGAGGCTTCGTCTGGGGCGCGCTGCTCTACCAGCCCTACACGGTGCCGACCGACTCCATGGACCCCACGGTGAAGGCCGGATCCCGGGTGCTGGCTGAGCGGGTGGACGGGGAGGAGGTGCACCGCGGTGACGTGGTCGTCTTCCAGGACTCCGTCTGGGGCGCCGTTCCCATGGTCAAGCGGGTCGTGGGCGTCGGAGGTGACAAGGTGGCCTGCTGCGACCGGCGGGGGCGGCTCACCGTCAACGGCGAGGGCGTCGACGAGTCTTACCTGCGCAGCCAGGGCCGCGACTCGCAGCGGCCCTTCGAGTCGACGACGGTGCCCGAGGGGAAGCTGTTCCTGCTCGGCGACAACCGGTCGGCCTCCCTCGACTCACGCGTACACCTGGAGGACGGCGACCACGGCGCGGTGCCCCGCTCCGCCGTCAAGGGACGCGTGGACGCCATAGCCTGGCCCGTCAGCGGGCTCGGCATGCTTCCCGAGGCGAGCGGATTCGCCGACATGCCCGGCGGCACCTCCCGCAGCGGCCCCCTGCCGACGGCGCTGATCGCCGTCGTGGTGGGCGCGGTCCTGGTGCTGGGCGGAGCCGCCTGGGGGCCGATCGCGCGCCGCCGCGCGATGTCGGCCCGCCGCCGCTCGGGGTGACGCACAATAGGGGGACGCACGGCTGAAGGGGAACATGCCATGAGCGCCGAGGACCTCGAGAAGTACGAGACCGAGATGGAGCTGAAGCTCTACAGGGAGTACAGGGACGTCGTCGGTCTGTTCAAATACGTGATCGAGACCGACCGGCGTTTCTACCTCACCAACGACTACGAGATGCAGGTCCACTCGGTGCAGGGTGAGGTCTTCTTCGAGGTGTCGATGGCGGACGCCTGGGTGTGGGACATGTACCGGCCGGCCCGGTTCGTCAAGCAGGTACGGGTGCTCACGTTCAAGGACGTCAACATCGAGGAGCTGAACAAGAGCGAGCTCGACCTGCCGGAGGATTCCGACTTCAAGGGCTGAGCCTGACGCATCGCCCTCGACGCGATTCGTGTGGCCCCTGTGGTCCCTGTGGCCTCTGCGTTCTCTGTGATCCTTGTGGGTGACGGAGTTGTCCACAATCGCCTGGTGCTCCACAGAACCAGAGCAAGATCCACACGCAGCCTCCGGTACCGCCACAGTCGGTGCCGGAGGTGGTGCACATGAACACCAGCGAATCGCGGCGCGTCCGGGCCGGAAGCCCGACCGCGCGGAACACCGACAGCCCCGGCTCCGCCGAACGGAGCTGCGGGGGCACGGGCGGGCGGGGGTCCTGCCGTCCCGGCGCCGCCGGACGGAACACCGGGCCGACGGGTGCGGGG
>NZ_JASKYT010000395.1:0-5759 GCF_041028275.1 Streptomyces sp. PU-14G | reverse complement strand
GTCCGCAGCCAAGGCCAAGGCCCCAGGCGGTGGAGCGGGGCGCGGACGCGGACCCGGCTCCCGCTCCACCGCCTGGGGCCTTGGCCTTGGCTGCGGACCCGGACCCGGAAGCGGACCTGGCACCGGGCCCGGAAGCGGACTTGGASCCGGCTTGGGAGCGGGGCGCGGACGCGGACCCGGCTCCCGCTCCACCGCCTGGGGCCTTGGCCTTGGCTGCGGACCCGGACCCGGAAGCGGACCTGGCACCGGGCCCGGAAGCGGACTTGGACCCGGACTCGGAAGTGGACCCGGACGACGTGTCGGACGGCTGCCCGGTCTCCTTCGGCCCGGCCGCTCGGGAGGAGGCACCCGACGCGCCGGACGCGCCCGTGCCGCTCCCCGTCGCGCGGGCACCCGACGTGCGGCTCCCCGCACCGCCGTCACGGGAGCCGACGGCGCCGTCGGCACCCTTGCCGTCGGCACCCTTGCCGGTCGTGCTCTTGCCGGTCGTGCTCTTACCGGTCGTGCTCTTGCCGCTCGCGGGCTTCTCGGTCCCAGGACCCGTCCGTGGGGTCGTCGAGGACGTGGTGGGCGGCGACGACGGACGCGGCGGTGCGGACGAGGCCGACGGCGGGCTCGACGGAACGGGCGGTACGGAGGGCGACGGAGCGGCGGGAGCCCCCGAGGACGCGGCCGGGCCGCGCCGGCCGTCGGCGTGCGCACCGCCGCCACCACGGCCCGAACCGGGGCCATGGCCGGAATCGGGGGACGGCGAGCCGGACCCGGGCCGGGGACCGGAATCGGTGCCGCGGCCGGTGCCCGCCGCAGCCGCGCCGGCCGCGCCCGCCCCGACAGCGCCCGCCGCGTTCCGCACGGATTTGAAGGCGCCACGCAGGCGTTCGCCCGAGCTGGTGCCCTCGGAGCGCCGCTTGCGCCTGCCCCCGGTCGTACCGGAGCTGTAGGCGGGCCCTTCCGGCCGTGCGCCGCCCTTGCCGGACGACGAGGACGACGAGGACGACGAGGCGGAGGGCGCCTCCACCCGGGGCAGCACGGACGTGCGGGTCGGATCGCCGCCGTCGCGTCCCGACGGGCCGAGGGGACTCTTCAGCCCGGAGGCGACCGGCTCCAGCAGCAGGCGGGCCCCGCTGACGTCGAGCCGCTTGTCCGGGTCCTTCACCAGCAGCCCCGCGATGACCTCGTGCAGCTCCCCCGCGTGTTCGGGGACGGGGATGGGCTCGGTCATCACGGCCGTCAGCGTCGAGATGGCGGAGCCCTTGTCGTAGGGCGGGCGGCCCTCGACGGCGGCGTACAGCAGGCCGCCCAGGGACCACAGGTCCGCCGGCGGGCCCGGCGGCTTGCCGCGGGCCCGCTCGGGCGAGATGTAGGAGGGGGCGCCCACCAGCATGCCGGTGGAGGTGACGGACGGGTCCCCCTCAACCTTGGCGATGCCGAAGTCGGTGAGGACGACGCGCCCCGTGCCGTCCTCCAGCAGCACGTTGGAGGGCTTCACGTCACGGTGGAGGATGCCCTCGCGGTGGGCGGCGCGCAGGACGTCGAGGATGGCGAGCCCGACCTGGGCGGCGCGCTGGGGTTCGAGCGGCCCCTCCTTCTTGATCTGGTCGGCCAGTGAGCGGCCCTCGACCAGCTCCATGACGATCCAGGGCCTGCTGTCCTCGTTGACGACGTCGAAGACGGTGATGGCGCTGCCGCTGCGGATCCTGGCGATGGCCTTCGCCTCACGCAGGGTGCGGGTGATGAGCCGCTGCTTCTCCTCCTCGTCGACACTGGAGGGGAACCGAAGCTCCTTCACCGCGACACGACGGCCCAGGACTTCGTCCTCGCCACGCCAGACGGTGCCCATACCGCCGCGCCCGAGGACACCCCCGAGCCGATAGCGCCCGCCTACCAGCCGTCCCGTGTCCTCGCTCATGAATCCCCTTGTGTCCCCTCTGCGTGAGAGCCCGCCCCCGGCAGAGCCTTCATTGTGAACCATCGTCCTGACAAGACGTGTACGGGGGCGGCACGGTTACACCACAGCCCCACCACTTCTCACCGGTGTTCACACGCCCAACAGCCCTTGCGGGGACGACCAGTCCAACGGGGGACCCGCGGCCGGGTCCCCTGCCGGGACAGGCTCGCACAGACCCGGCCCGGAAACGCACACGGACCTCACACGGACCTCACTCGGAACTCACTCGGACCTACACCGGGGCGATGTCCGGCGCCCCCAGCCGGGCCGCGTCAGCCGTCTGGTCGTCAGGCTGCAACTGGGACTCGCGCTCCGCCTCCACCCGCTTCTCGTAGTGTTCGACCTCACGGTCGATCTGGTCGGCGTCCCAGCCGAGCACCGGCGCCATCAACTCGGCGCACTCACGGGCACTGCGCGCCCCGCGGTCGAAGGTCTCGATGGAGATGCGCGTACGGCGTGTCAGCACGTCGTCCAGGTGGCGGGCGCCCTCGTGCGTGCACGCGTAGACGATCTCCGCCTTGAGGTAGTCGTCGGCGGCGGGCAGCGGCTCGCCGAGCTTCGGATCCCCCGCGACCAGATCGAGCACCTCCTCGGTCATCGACCCGTAGCGGCCCAGCAGATGCTCCACCCTGGCCACGTGCAGCCCGGCACGCTGGGCCAGCCGCGCCCGGCCGTTCCACAGTGCGTGGTAGCCCTCGGCACCCGCCAGCCGCACCTCCTCCGTGACGCAGTCCGCGACCCGGTGGTCGAGCCCGTGCACCGCCTCGTCGACCGCGTCCTTGGCCATCACCCGATAGGTCGTGTACTTGCCGCCCGCGATGACGACGAGACCCGGCACCGGGTGGGCGACGGTGTGTTCACGCGACAGCTTGCTGGTGGCCTCCGACTCGCCGGCCAGCAGCGGTCGCAGGCCCGCGTAGACCCCCTCCACGTCGTCCCGCGTGAGCGGCACCGCCAGCACCGCGTTCACGTGGTCGAGCAGGTAGTCGATGTCGGCGCTCGACGCCGCCGGATGCGCCTTGTCCAGGTCCCAGCCGGTGTCGGTGGTGCCGACGATCCAGTGCCGCCCCCACGGGATGACGAACAGCACACTCTTCTCGGTGCGCAGGATCAGCCCCGTCGAGGAGTTGATGCGGTCCTTGGGCACCACCAGGTGGATGCCCTTGGAGGCGCGCACGTGGAACTGGCCGCGCTCGGCGATCAGCCCCTGCGTGTCGTCCGTCCACACGCCCGTCGCGTTGACGACCTGGCGGGCCCGCACCTCGAACTCGCCCCCCTGCTCCAGGTCCTCGATGCGCGCCCCGACGACCCGCTCACCCTCCCGCAGGAAGCCGACCACCCGCGCACGGTTGGCCGCGTGCGCCCCGTACTCGGCGGCGGTGCGCACCAGCGTGGCGACGAAGCGGGCGTCGTCCACCTGCGCGTCGTAGTACTGCAACGCGCCCACCAGCGCGTCCTTGCGCAACGCGGGAGCCACCCGCAGGGCGTGACGGCGCGAGAGGTGACGGTGCGTGGGCAGACCGCGCCCGTGGCCCGACGAGACGGACATGACGTCGTACATCGCCACACCCGTTCCCGCGTACAGGCGTTCCCAGGCCCGGTGCTGGAGGGGATAGAGGAAGGGCACCGGCTTGACCAGGTGCGGCGCGAGGCGCTCCAGCAGCAGCCCACGCTCCTTCAGCGCTTCGCGCACCAGTGCGAAATCCAGCATCTCCAGATACCGCAGCCCACCGTGGATCAGCTTGCTCGAACGGCTCGACGTCCCCGAGGCCCAGTCCCGCGCCTCGACGATTCCCGTGGACAGGCCGCGGGTCACCGCGTCCAACGCCGTGCCCGCGCCGACGATGCCGCCGCCGACCACCAGCACGTCGAGCTCCGCCTCGGCCATCCTCGCCAGTGCCCCGGCGCGCTGCTCCGGTCCCAGTGCCGCTGTCCTCACTGCTGCCTCCCTGGTGCGCGTCTCGCTGTGCGCTGTCGCTGTGCGGGTTCGCTGTGCGCTGTCGCTGTGCGTGCTCGCCGTGGGTCTTCGCTGTGGGTTACCGCTGTACCTGTTCGCTGCGCGTGCTGTATCTGTTCGCTGCGCGTGCCGTGTGTGTTCGCTGCGCGTGCTGTGTGTGCTGTGCCTGTTCGCCGTCGGTCGTACCTCGTATACCGCCCCCGTGGGCCCAGCGGACCCCATGGACCCTGTGGTCCCCCTGACGATGGTCCCCCATTCCCGCGAGTTTGGCTGAGCGTCGGCCCTGCTGAGCGCGCAATCCGACTTGTCTGTCATATGGGCTCTTAACCTTAATGAGCGCCGCTCGCCACTCCCGGTGCTGCTGCCCGGGGACGGGACCGGGACGACAAGGGGAAGGGAAGACCGCTGTCATGCCCGCAGATCTCGCCGTGCTGGGACTCACCCATTCGGGGCTGCCGCTCGCCCAGGCCGCCACGGCGAACGGAATCGGCACCATCGGCTACGACCCCGACGACGCCACCGTCGCCGACCTCGGCGCGGGCCGCCCCCCGCAGGACGCCCCGCTCAGCGCCGCGGAGGTGCGGCGCATGCTCGCGGGAGGCTTCCGCGCCTCCACCGACCCGGCCGTGCTCGGCCGGGTGCGCACCGCGGTCATCTGCGCGCCCACCAGCCTGGGCGCCAACCGCACCCCCGACATGAGCGCCGTACGCACAGCCGCCCGCACCCTCGCCGCGCGGCTGCGGCCACGCACCATCGTCATCGTCGAGTCGAGCGTCTACCCCGGCTGCACGGAAGACGTCGTCCGGCCCCTGCTGGAGGACGGCTCCGGGCTGCGCGCCGGGCGCGACTTCCACCTCGCCTGCTCACCCAGCCGCGTCGACCCTGGCAACCGCGGATACGGGTACGCCACCATCCCCAAAGTCATCGGCGGGCTCACCCCCGCCTGCACCGAAGCGGCTGCCGCGTTCTACGGGCGGCTCACCGACAAGGTCGTGCGCGCCCGGGGGCCGCGCGAGGCGGAAACCACCAAACTGCTGGAGACCAACTACCGGCACATCAACATCGCCCTGATGAACGAGATGGCTGTCTTCTGCCACGACCTGGGCATCGACCTGTGGGACGTGGTCCGGTGCGCCGAGACCAAGCCGTTCGGCTTCCAGTCCTTCCGGCCCGGGCCCGGGGTGGGCGGCCCCGGGGTCCCCGTCGACCCCAACTACCTCGCCTACCACAGCCGTTCTCTGGGCTACCCGCTGCGGATGGTCGAGCTCGCCCAGGAAGTCAACGAACGGATGCCCCGCTACGTCTCCCAGCGGGCCGCGGCCCTGCTCAACGAGCACGGCAAATCCGCGCGCGGCGCGCGCGTCCTCCTGCTCGGCGTCACCTACAAACCCGACCTCGCCAGCCAGGAAGGCGGCCCCGCGAGGGAGGTCGCCTCACGCCTCAAAGAACTCGGCGCCCAGCTGAGCTACCACGATCCGTACGTTCCGCAGTGGCGGGTCGCGGGGCAGCCCGTGCCCCGCGCGGACTCCCTCTACGAGGCCGCCGCCGCGGCGGATCTCACTCTGCTGTTGCAGAATCATCGGGTTTACGATTTGCAGGGGCTTGCGGCGAAGGCGCAATTGCTGCTGGACACTCGGGGCGTGAGCCCCACTGGTGCGGCACACCGGTTGTGACCTCCCCTCTCTTCGGGGCTGCGCCCCTGGCCCCCCATGGTCTTCCCCTTCTTCCGTGAGGGTGCCCTCGGCCGTGGTGGGGGCTCCGCCCCCATACCCCCGGGGCCTCGCCGGCCGGGCGTTGGGGCGGCTCCGCCCCCCAAATGCCCCCCGCTACGGGGGACTCCGTCCCCCCTAGGAG
>NZ_JASKYT010000394.1:0-6454 GCF_041028275.1 Streptomyces sp. PU-14G | reverse complement strand
GCCCTAAGCCCCGGGCCCCGAGCCCCAGCCGAACAGAGCTCCGAGCCAGAGCCGGAGATTCGGGCTCCCGGGGTCCGGGAAGAGGGCCCGGGAGCTGTCACCCTCCGCTTCGGTGACGATCCGCGCAGCAGCCCCCTTACGTCAGGGGGCTGCTGCCTTTAGTCTGATCTCTGCTCAGTAGTTACTCGCCAGTCATAAGACTTGTCGGTCAGGCAGAGCCCTCGGAGCGCGAGGCGACGCGGCGAGCCGACTCGAGCGAGCAGCCGACACACAGGACGCAAGGACGCGGGTCCCGGAGGATGGCGTGAGCGACACACAGTCCCTGATCGAGAACCGGCCGCCTTCCGTGGCGACGCTCTTTCTGGAGCGGGTCGAGGCCACCCCGGACGCGGAGGCCTACCGGTATCCCGTCATCCGTCCCGCGGGACAGAGCGAGGGGCCCGACGAGTGGCGCTCCTACAGCTGGCGGGAGTCGGCGGAGCGGGTCTTCTCCATCGCGGCGGGTCTGATGGACCTGGGGGTGCGTCCGGAGGAGCGGGTGGCCATCGCGTCCAGCACGCGGATCGAGTGGATCCTGACCGACCTGGGGATCCTGTGCGCGGGGGCGGCCACGACGACGGTCTACCCCAGCACGAACGCCGACGAGGTGGCCTACATCCTCGCCGACTCGGCCAGCCGCGTGCTGATCGCCGAGGACGCCACCCAGCTCGCGAAAATCCGTGCGCACCGGGACGAGCTGCCGGAGCTGGCGCACGTGGTGCTGATGGACGGCGAGCCGGAGGCCGAGGACGCCGCGAGCGGCTGGGTGATCGGGTTCGCGGAGCTGGAGCGCCGCGGCGCCGCCTACCGCGAGGAGCACCCGCAGGCGGTCACCGAGACGGTCGAGGGCCTGCGCGCCGACCAGCTGGCCACGCTGATCTACACCTCGGGGACGACGGGCAGGCCGAAGGGCGTGCGGCTGCCGCAGGACGCCTGGTCGTACATGGCCAGGGCGGTCCCGCAGGCGGGCCTGCTCAACCAGGACGACGTGCAGTACCTGTGGCTGCCGCTGGCGCACGTCTTCGGCAAGATGCTGATCTCCGTGCAGATCGACTCGGGCCACGTCGTCGCCGTGGACGGCCGCGTCGACAAGATCATCGAGAATCTGCCCGTCGTGCAGCCGACGAAGATGTGCGCGGTGCCGCGCATCTTCGAGAAGGTCTACAACGGGGTCGCCCAGAAGGCGCGGGCCGGCGGGCCCGCGAAGTACAAGATCTTCCTGTGGGCGGCCGAGGTCGCCCGCGAGTACGCGAGGACGACGCAGGACAACCAGCGCCGCACCGGTGTGCCGGACGCGCCCACCGGTCTCAAGGTCAAGCACGCCCTCGCGGACCGGCTGGTCTACAGCAAACTGCGGGAGGCGTTCGGTGGCCGCATGGTCGGCTGCGTGTCCGGCTCTGCCGCGCTGGCCCCCGATCTGGGCTACTTCTTCGCGGGCGCCGGTATCCCGGTGCTGGAGGGCTACGGGTTGACCGAGTCGTCGGCCGCCAGCTTCTGCAACCGCAGCGACAACTTCCGTACGGGCACGGTCGGCAAGCCGATGCCGGGCACCGAGGTGCGCATCGCGGACGACGGGGAGGTCCTGCTGCGGGGCCCCGGCATCATGGAGGGCTACCACGGCCTGCCGGACAAGACCGCGGAGGTGCTGGAGGAGGACGGCTGGTTCCACACCGGCGACATCGGTGAACTCTCCGAGGACGGCTACCTGCGGATCACCGACCGCAAGAAGGACCTGATCAAGACCTCCGGCGGCAAGTACATCGCGCCGGCCGAGGTGGAGGGCCAGTTCAAGGCCGTCTGCCCGTACGTGTCCAACATTCTGGTGCACGGCGCCGGGCGGAACTTCTGCACAGCTTTGATCGCGCTGGACGAGCCGGCCGTCATGGCCTGGGCGGCGGATCAGGAGGACCTCAAGGGCAGGCCGTACGCGGAGGTCGTCGCCTCCGAGCAGGTGCGCGGCCTGGTGGACGGCTACGTCGAGGAGCTGAACAGGGGCCTCCAGCGCTGGCAGACCATCAAGAGGTTCCGGATTCTCCCGCGCGACCTCGACATCGAGCACGGAGAGCTGACGCCCAGCCTGAAGATGAAGCGTCCGGTGGTGGAGAAGAAGTTCGGCGACCTGATCGACGAGATGTACGAGGGCGCCCGCGAGCGCTGAGTTCACACGCGCCGTTGAGCTCTCACGCGCCGCAGCGCTCGCACACCGTTCGCGCGGCGCCGTGCGGCCCGTTCAGACGCCGCGCAGCTCGTTCAGCGTGTCGGCCAGGTGGCCCACGTCGCGGGCGAGCCGTGCGGTGTCGGTACCCCCGTCGGCGGCCAGGTGGGCCTCGACCGCCTCGAGCCGGCGTGCGAAGTCGTCCAGCCGGTACTGCTCCTCCGTCAGCAGTTGGCACAGCCGGCGGCTCTTGCGGTCCAGATCGAGGAAGACGCTCACCTTGGTGCGCAGCACCCAGGGGTCGAACGGCTTGGGCACGTAGTCCACGGTGCCGGTGGCGTAGCCCCGGAAGGAGAAGCCGGACTCGCGGGTGGCGTGCGGTCCCGTCAGGAAGATGACGGGAAGGTCCTTGGTCCGGTCGGAGCGCTTCAGGCACCGGGCTGTCTCGAAGCCGTCCATGCCCGGCATCGCCACGTCGAGCAGGACGAGCGCGATCTCCTCCCGTTCCAGCACGGTCACCGCCTCCGCGCCGGACGCCGCACGCGCCAACGGGACGTGTAACGTCGAGAGTACGGCTTCCAGCGCGACGAGGTTGTCCTCCATGTCGTCGACGAGCAGGACGCCTGCGTCGTGTGGTGGGCGGCCGGTGCCCCTCGTGGATCCCCTGCTCATCGCTCCTCGTCGGTGTCGCCGGTGGTTGATTCTCGTACGGGAAGAAGCGAGCACCGTACCCGGCCGTCCTGGTGTGCCAACTGCCGGGGGTCGCTTGGTGATTAGAGTGCGCTTCACTTTCCCGTGAGGGGATTTTCGGCCACCTTTTTTCGTGACTCCACGCGTATGAGCGGGCCCCTTCTGTCACTCTTGCTGCACCGCGCTGAGCGGTGACGGAGCAGCTGGGCCGGGGGGAGAGGCACGATGCCGCACACGGAGGCGGAGGCGGAAACGGAGAGGGACACGGGGGTTGCCGTCGGCGGGGCGGGCGGATGGGCGAGTCAGGGGGGTCTCTCCTTCCTCGCGGAGGCCTCCGACCTGCTGGCCGGGCACACCGACGAGGACAGGGTCGCCTCGCTCGCCGGGCAGTTGATGGTGCCCCGCTTCGCCGACTGGTGCGCGGTGTGGCTGCGGGACGAGGAGCGCTCCCGGCCGCCCCGGCTCGCCCGGGTGTGGCACGCGCGGGAGGACCGCATCGCCCGGTTGCGCGCCGAGCTCGACCGGGAGCCGCCGCTGGGCACACCCCGCGCCGTACCGGGCCGGGCCGTTCCCTGGCACCGGGCCGACGGCCCGGCCGGCGCCGGCGGGAGAGACGGCGCCGGAGTCCGCTGCGATCTGGTGGTCGGTGGGCGCACCCTCGGTTCGCTGGTGCTCGGGCGAGAAGGGCTGTCCCGGTTCCCGGACGGAGCTCTCGGGCTGGTCGAGGACTTCGCCCGCCGGGTGGCCCTCGCCGTGCTCTCGGCGCGCCGCTACACGCTGCAGGCCACCATCAGCCAGGTCCTCCAGCGGGGGCTGCTGCCCAAGGAGGAGGTGCGCGTCCCCGGCCTGGACACCGCGCTCGTCTACGAACCGGCGGGCGAGGGGGCGTGGGCGGGCGGCGACTTCTACGATCTGCTGCGGCTGCCGGGCGACCGCTGGCGCTTCGCTCTCGGTGACGTGTGCGGCAGCGGGCCCGAGGCCGCCGTCGTCACCGGTCTGGCCCGTCCTGTGCTGCGGCTGCTCGCCAAGGAGGGCTACTCGGTCACCGAGACGTTGGGCCGGCTCAACCGGGAGGTGGGGGAGCAGGCCCGGTTCCTTTCCGTCGTCTACGGCGAACTGGCCTTCCGCGGCGACCTCGTGGACTGCACGCTCACCTGTGCGGGCCATCCGCTGCCGCTGGTGTGCGACGCCTCGGGCGCTGTGCGTACCGCCGCGCTGCCGCAGTTGCTGCTCGGCATCGCACAGGACGTGGACTACGACAGCCAGTCCTTCACCCTGCACCCCGGTGACACGCTGCTGTGCGTCACCGACGGTGTGACCGAACGCCGCTGCGGGCGGCATCTGTTCGATGACGGCGACGGGCTGGCCACCCTCTTCGCGGAGTGCGCGGGCCTGGACGCGGGCGCCACCGCCGAGCGTCTGCGGCGCGCGGTCCACGCCTTCGCCCCGGACGTGCCCGCCGACGACCTGGCCATGCTGGTGCTGCGGGCACCGAACGGGCCGCCGCGGCGCGCACACCCCGCTTGACGGCCCCCCCCGGGCGCTGCGCCGCTCAGTCGACCAGGTCGCGCACCACGGCGTCTGCCAGCAAGCGGCCCCGCAGGGTGAGTACGGCACGTCCCCGGGCGTACGGTTCCGGCTCCAGCAGGCCGTCGTCGCGGGCCCGCTCCGCGGCCTTCGCCCCCGCGGGCGCCAGCAGGCCGAGGGGGCAGCCGTCCCGCAGCCGCAGCTCCAGCAGGATCCGTTCGACGCGCCGGTCCTCGGCGCCGAGGATCTCGCGGCCCGCGCCGGGCGAGCGGCCCTCGGCGAGGGCCTTCGCGTAGCCGGCGGGGTGCTTGACGTTCCACCAGCGCACACCGCCGACGTGGCTGTGCGCCCCGGGCCCGGCGCCCCACCAGTCGGCCCCGGTCCAGTACAGCTCGTTGTGGCGGCACCGGGCGGACGCCTCGCCCTCCCCCGGTCCCCGTCCGGGAGGTGCCCCCACGGCCCAGTTGGAGACCTCGTACCACTCCATGCCCGCCGCGCTCAGCCGCTCCTCGGCGATCAGATAGCGGTCCGCGTGCACGTCGTCGTCCGTCATCGGCACCTCGCCCCGCCGGATCTGCCGCGCCAGCCGGGTGCCCTCCTCGACGATCAGCGCGTAGGCGGAGACGTGGTCGGGGCCCGCGGCGAGCGCGGCGTCCAGTGAGGCCCGCCAGTCGTCGTCCGTCTCGCCCGGGGTGCCGTAGATCAGATCGAGGTTGACGTGCGAGAACCCCGCCTTGCGGGCCTCCGCGACGCACTCCTGGGGGCGGCCGGGCGTGTGGGTGCGGTCCAGTACCCGCAGTACGTGCTCGCGGGCGCTCTGCATGCCGAAGGAGACCCGGTTGAAGCCCGCCTCGCGCAGCTGCGCCAGGTAAGCGGGGTCGACGGACTCCGGGTTCGCCTCGGTGGTGATCTCGGCGTCCTCGGCCAGCCCGAACTCCTGGTCGACCGCCGCGAGCATCCGCCCCAGGTCGGCCGCGGGCAGCAGGGTGGGGGTGCCGCCGCCGACGAACACCGTCGTGACGGGCCGCGGGTCGTCGCCGAGCACCCGGCGGGCGAGGCGGATCTCCTCGACGACCTGCTCCGCGTACCTGTCCCGCGAGGTTCCGCCCAGCTCGGAGGCGGTGTAGGTGTTGAAGTCGCAGTAGCCGCAGCGGGTGGCGCAGTACGGCACGTGCAGGTAGAAGCCGAGCGGGCGGGTGGCCGCGCCGTCGAGCGCGTGGCGGGGGAGCGAGCCGTCTGCGGGCATCGGCTCGCCGTCGGGAAGTGCGGAGGGCATCTGTCCATTGTCCCCGCTCGTGGGGGAACCGTCCCCACTCGTGGGCGAACCGTCCCCGCTCGTGGGCGGAGCCCCCGCGGCGTCAGGCGGCCGGGCCCCGTGCGGCGGTGAGACGCCGGCCGCGCAGTGCCCGGTAGACGGCGCCGACCACCGCGGCCTGCGCCAGCGCGGAGAGGCCGATCAGCAGCGCCAGGGCCCAGCCGCTGTCGGGGGCGAGCGGCAGGAAGAGCACGGAGACGGGCGCTGTGGCGATGAACATCCACACCCCCGCGAACGAGGCGTCGGGCCCGGAGTCGAACAGGCTGACGCCGACGGTGAACAGTACGGCGGCTACGACCAACGCGAGGTAGGCCAGTGACGCGGGGTTGAGCAGCAGTCCCCGAGCGCTCGTGGTCCGTTTCGCGTCTCCTGACCCTGCCATGACCAGACCCCCTGATCCCGGTCGCACCTGCGTACGACGCCGATGTGTGCGGTGTGCTCTGCCACGGTAGGCACGCCCCGCGCGGCCCGGCATGAGTACGCGTACTCAAGCCGCACGGGGGGCGTGCGGCSSGRSYGCCGGGACAGAGCCCCCCCCCCCCCCCCCCCCCCCCCCCCCCCCCCCCCCCCCCCCCCCCCCCCCCCCCCCCCCCCCCCCCCCCCCCCCCCCCCCCCCCCCCCCCCCCCCCCCCCCCCCCCCCCCCCCCCCCCCCCCCCCCCCCCCCCCCCCCCCCCCCCCCCCCCCCCCCCCCCCCCCCCCCCCCCCGGCACGCCCCGCGCGGCCCGGC
>NZ_JASKYT010000393.1:0-6505 GCF_041028275.1 Streptomyces sp. PU-14G | reverse complement strand
CTGCGCTCCGGTACACCACTCCCCCCCCCACGCCGGACACGAGGCGAGGCGCGACGGGTCGCCCCCCATGCCGGCTCCTGTACCGGCCCCGTGCCGGCTCCTGTACCGGCCCCGTGCCGGCTCCTGTACCGGCCCCGTGCCGGCTCCCGTGCCGGCTCCTGTACCGGCCCCGTGCCGGCACCCGTACCGGCCCCCGTGCCAACTCCCGCGCCGGCTCCCGTCGGCCCCAGATACCCAAGTGGTCCGCGTGGCGGGTGTGTTGACGCTCTCGGGGTGCTCGACTACGTTCCATGAAGCTCCGGTGAATCCGGCATTCACATACGCCGATTTCCCGGAGAGTCCCGTACGGGCCCCTTATTGAAGGGAAACACCATGAGCGAAGACCTGCTGGAAGACGAGTTCTCCCTCGACCTGCGTGTGGGTCACGCGGAGGTCTCGACCAGTTCCGCCGCTGCCACGAACAACGGCGGCTGCGCGACGTCACGCACGTCACTGTGCACCGACACACTCAGCGGGTGCTGCTGACACGTCACATCTGAGGTGACGCACCCGAGCGGAGCCACGCGGAGGGCCCCGCGGCCCCTGCACATCGGGGCCTGGTGAGCCCTCCGTCTGGTCATGAGCTTCACAGGGCTGAGAGAGGTAACGGCAAAGCCATGGAGTCTCGTTCGGCGGGGGGAGTGACCGACGACGAGGTTCTGCGGCTGGCTCGCGAGGTGGCTGACCGGCTCGTGGAATCGGCCGGCGACGCCGCGGGGAAAGCCGACCTCGCCGACGGCGCCCCCGGCATCGCGCTGGCCCTGCGCTATGCCGCCGAGGTCTTCGACGACGATCGCTACTTCACAACGGGCCAGCGCCACTTGCGGCGCACCGCCGAGGCGAGCGCCACCGCGCCCTTGCACGCGCCCGGTCTGTACCTCGGCACCGCGGGTGTCGTCTGGGCGGTGACCGAGTACGCCCGGCTGGAGCCGCGCTACCTCCCGACGCTCGCCACCATGACCGACCGGCTCGCCCGGCAGACGCTCGCGATCACGCTCCACACCGCCGCGGGCAGCGTCGCCTCGCACGACTACGACGTCATCGGAGGCGCGGCAGGCTGGCTCTCCGCGCTCCTCAAGGCCGCCGACGTCCTCGGCGGGCGCGCGACAGACGCGACCAGGGAGGCCACGGGCCGCCTCGCCGACTACCTGGTGGAGCTGACCCACGATGACGGCGGCACGCTCAGGTGGTTCTGCGCGCCCTCCCATTTCCCCAGCATTCCGGGGCCCGACGGGCAGCCGACGCCCCTTCCGGGATACGTGAAGAACTTTCCCGACGGCGTCTACAACCTGGGATTCGCCCATGGGCCCCCGGGCATCCTCGCCGCCCTCTGCCGCCCCGACATCGCCGGCGCGGCCGGCACCGCGGACTCGGGCGCACGGGCCCGCCGAGTGCGGCAGGGAGTCCGCGCCCTCGCCCGTACGCTCGCGCAGCTGCGCATCGACGGCCTGGACTACCCCGCGTGGGCCAACCTTCTGCTGCCCCACCCGGACTCCGGACGCCCCGACACCGGTGCTTCGCAGGTACCGGCCAGGAGCGCGTGGTGCTACGGCCCGCCCGGTGTCGCCGCGTCCCTGCTGTCGGCCTCGCCGGCCTGCGGCGACCCGGAGCCGGGCGACCTCGCGGTGGCCACGCTTCTCGGCGTCGAACGCACCCCCGCCGAGCAGCAGCGCGTCAACTCGCCCACGGTGTGCCACGGCCTGGCGGGGCTGGTCGCCATCTACGGCCGCGCCGCCGCGCAGACCGGCGTGCCGGACCTGTGGCGCATGCGCGACGCGTTCCTGTCGCGGATGTGCTCGTACGCGGACCAGAGCCACCCCTACCTCTTTCCCGACTACGACCCGTGGGGTGAACAGGAGCACAGCGCCGGCCTGCTGAACGGAGCGGCCGGAGTCCTGCTCGCCCTCCTCGGCACCGTCTCCGAGGCGGCGGCCGGGTGGGACGAGCTGCTGTTCCTGACCCCCAGGCCCCCGCGCGGGGACGCACCGGACGGGACCGAGGCGGGGACGAGACCGGAGGCGGGGACGAGACCGGAGGCGGGGACGAGACCGGAGACGGGGACGAGACCCGAGGGGAGCATGGGGGAGACATGAGCGAAGAGGCCGCCGACACCTACCGGGCCTGCGGGTTCTTCATGCTCAGGGCGCCCGCCCTGCCCGCGCGCCCGCTGCTCGAACTGCTCAGGTCGCTGCCGGCGGACGGCGACACCCTGAGTACGGACGCCTGGCAGGACGACTACGCGGAGCGGCTCCTCAAGCTGTGGTGGGCCCCGGGCGTGCCGGACGCGGTGCGGGCCGCCTCGCCCCATCTGGCGGACGCCGTCGAGCGGTTCGACACGCTCACCGGCAAGAGCCGGCGCAAGGCCGTCCGCGGTCTGGGCCGCTACCTGAACCGGATGAGCTTCCGCTCGACACCGTTCGGCCTCTTCGCGGGCGTGACCACCGGCGTGTTCGGCGCCGAGCAGCGCACCCTGCTCGGACATGGCGCCCTCGGCACGGCCCGCGCACGCGCGGACTCCGGATGGGTCATGCACCTGGTGAAGCGTCTCGCCTTCGGTGCGGAGCGCTCCCGTGACGACCTGCGGGTGCGGCGCAACGACCTGCTTCATGTGTCCCGCGGCCGGGTGTGGCTGTCCACCGCCGAGGGCTACGGACTCCACGAGGGCGCCGAGGCCGCTCACCCGGCCACGCACGGCGACGAGCAGCGCCCCACGCCTCAGGGGCGGCGCTCCGTCAGCGTACGGCTCACCGCGCCGATCCGGTCGGTGCTCGACCTCACCCGTACGCCGACGACGCTCGGCGACCTCACCGCCGCGCTCACCGAGGCCTACCCGACGGCCGGTCCCGAGCGCGTCGCGGCCCTGCTCGACGGCCTCGTCGACAGCGACATCCTCATCACCGTCGAGCGTCCCCGGCTGCTGGTCGCGCCGACCGCCCGCACGGACCGCGACGACTCGCTGCTGCGCTCGATGCTTCCGCCCGTCACCGACCCCGCTGTCGCGCGGGCGATCGACGAGGTGGAGGCGGCGGTCACCGCGTTCAACAAGGGCCGGCTCCCGGCACGGGAACTGCTCGACGCGGCGAGCGCGCCGATGCCCGAAGCCATCGGCGGCCACTCGGGCCCGACCCTCCAGATCGACGCGGCGCTGAACGCCGAAGCGCCTGTGGTGCTTCCACGGGCCGTGGCCGGCCTGGCCGAAGAGGCCGCCCACGTGTTGCGGCGCGTGGGCGCGGAAGACCGCTACCCGCCGCATCTCAAGGAGTACGCCGACGCCTTCGCCGAACGCTACGGCCACCGCTCCGAGATCCCTCTGCTGGAGGCGCTGACCCCGGAGACCGGCCTCGGCCCGCCGCGCAGGTACCGCTCCCCGGGACAGGCGTACCCGCTGCCAGGCGTCCTGCCGGAGCCGGCGGACCGGCCCGAGGTGCCGGACGGGTCGTCGCGGGAGGCCGTGCTGATCCGGCTGGTCACCGGGGCTCTGGCCCGCCGGGAGCTGAGCGTCCGGCTCGACGACCGGCTGTTCGACGAGCTCGCCGAGGCCTCGGCCGCCGAGGACGACCACCGGCCGCCGATGCCCGTCCTCGACCTGCACCTCGCCCTCCTGCCGCCGGGCCCCGGCCGTGAGCACTGGCGCGGTGTCTGCGGTACCGCCGGGGTGGGGATGGGCGGCCGGACCTTCTCCCGTTTCCACGACCTCCTCGACGACGGGACCCAGGCGTCGCTGCGGGAGCTGGCCGCCGCCGAGGAGCAGCGCCAGGGCGACGCCGTCTGCGCCGAGCTGTCCTCCCTCCCGCAGGACGCCCGGTCCATCAACGTCTCGATCCGCCCCACCGCGCACACGTGGGAACTGCCGGTCAACGTCACGCCGGGTCAGGACGAGAGCCGTGTGATCCGTCTGGACGACGTCCTCGTCGGCGTGGCCGACGGGAAGCTCTATCTGCGCAGCCGCACCCTGGGCCGGCGGCTGCACGTCACCGATCGCACGATGCTCACCTGGGCGGGCGCGCCGGACCCCTGCCGGTTCGTGCTGGAGGTCTCCGAGGCCCTCTCCAGCACGGTCTCGTGGTTCAGCTGGGAAGGTCTGGGCTGGACCATGCCGTTCCTGCCCCGCGTCGAACGGGGCAACCTGGTGCTGCGCCGGGCGCGGTGGCGGCTGCGACCGGGCGAGCTCACGCCGTCCGGCAGCCCCCGCGACGGCGACGGGCCGGCCGCCTTCGCCGACGCCGTCCGCGCCTGGGCGCAGACGTGGATGGTGCCCCGCCTGGTCAACATCGCCAGCAGCGACAACACCCTGCTGCTCGACCTCACCAGCGCCCCCTCCCTGCGCGAGCTGCGCGACAGCCTGGAACAGGCGCCGGAGGACGGACTCGTCCTGGAGGAGGCCCTGCCCGCGCCCGAGGAGGGCTTCTTGCGGGACGCCGCCGGGGAACCGTACGCCTCCGAGGTCGTGGTGCCGCTCGTACGGACCGGCGGGGACCCGGGCCGGGTGGCCCGGCACCTGCGGCCCCGCCCGGCCCGGGCCACCGCCGAGGACCCCGGTGCGCGGACCAAGCGGGTGGGCAGTGACTGGCTGGCGGTGAAGCTCTACGCCGAACCGGACGCGCACGACACGCTGCTGGGCGTCGGCCTGGCGGGCCTCACCGGGCGGCTGTCCGAACAGTACGGCGTGGCCGCCCCGTTCTTCCTGCGCTACGGCGATCCGGCCCCGCACCTGCGGGTGCGGTTCTTCGTGCCCGACGAGGGCACGCGGGGGGACGTGCTGCGCGAGGTCACCGCCTGGGCGTACGACCTCGCCCGGGGCGGCCACATCCGGGACCACACCTTCGTCACCTATCAGCGCGAGGTCGAGCGGTACGGCGGCCCCGAACTGATCGCCGACGCCGAGGAGTGCTTCCGGCAGGACAGCGCGGCCGTCGTCCAGCTCCTGAGGCACCTGCGCGCCTCCCCAACCGGCCTGCCCGGTCTGTCCGGCCTCGGTCTGGACGCCTCCGAGGAGCGTGCCGCGCTGGTCGCCCTGACCCTCGATGCGCTGTGCGCCTGCTTGGTCCCCGAGCCCGCGGCACGGCACGCCCTCGCCCGCCTCGCGGCGTCGCGCAACGCCGGAGGCGGCCTGTACCGGACGGCCGGGCGCGGCCTGTGGGCCGCCCGCACGGAAGACGGGCCGGCCCGCGAACTGCTCGACCGGGCCGCCGCGGCGTGGCGCCCGGCCGCTCAGCGGCTCACCCGCCGGATGGCCGAGCTGGAGGACGGCGGCGCACTCCACGCGGACCGCGGCGACATCGTGCTGGCCCTGCTGCACATGCACTGCAACCGCATGGGGCTGCGCCCCGCCGAGGAGGCGGCCTCCTACGGGGTGTGGCGGCGCCTCCTCGACCGGGCCGCGCACGCCCCCCGCTGAGCCGGGCCCCTTCCCGCTGAGCCGGGCCCCTGGGGTGTGGCCCTCGGGTATGGACCCGAGGTCTGGCCCCCCCCGGGGTGTGGCCCTCGGGGTGTGGCCCCTCACCGGGGTGTGGCTGTCACAGGGTCCTGCGGAACAGGTCGAGGAGGGCCTCCCAGTGACGTTCCTCCGCTGCCGGGTCGTGGGCGGCGGTGTCGGACTGGGTGAAGCCGTGCGGGGCGCCCTCGTAGACCTCGGTGCGGTGGCGCACGCCGGCCGAGGTGAGGGTGCGCTCGAGCAGCTCGACCTGCTCGGGCGGCATACCGGGGTCCTGGTCGGCGTGCCCGAAGTAGAGCTCCGCCGTGATCCGGTCGGCCGACAGGTGCGGGCTGTCGGGGGCGTCGGTGGCCAGGTTCGCGGCGTGGAAGCCCGCGGCGGCGGCGACCCGGTCGGGGTGGGCGCCGGCCGTGCGCAGGGCCAGGGCGCCGCCCATGCAGTAGCCCGTCACGCCCACGGGTCCTTCGGCCGCCTGCGCGAGCTCGGCGAGGTACCGCAGGTACGCGTCGGCGTCCCGCACGGCGGCCTCGGGCGTGAGCGCCTGGAACGCCGGCTGCAGGCTCGTGAAGAGGTCGGGGCGCTGCGCCGGATCGATGAAGTCGGGCAGCTGGACGACCGGAGCGCGCCCGGTGCGGTAGAAGACGTTGGGGACCAGGACCGTGTACCCGGCCGAGGCCAGACGGTCGGCGAAGGCCCGCAGAGCCGGGCGGATCCCGAAGGCGTCCATGTAGAGGAGCACCGCCGGGTGCGGGGCGCCGCCCTCGGGGTGCACGAGGTAGGCGTCGGCGGTGCCGTCCTGCGTCGTGATGTCCACGGTGGTTCCGCTTACGGTCGTCATGGTCCCTGTCTCCTCCTCGCTTCCACGTGGGCCCCTCGGGGGCCCACGCCGCTGTTCGTGCCGCCGTCCGGCTCGGGGCCGGGCGTACGGCGCGGGCTCCCCCCCCCCCCCCCCCCCCCCCCCCCCCCCGGGGCCGGGCGTGCGGCGAGCCCGCGCCGTACGCTACGCCGCGGCCTGCCGTGCCACGCCGGGGG
>NZ_JASKYT010000392.1:0-6930 GCF_041028275.1 Streptomyces sp. PU-14G | reverse complement strand
CCCCCCACGGACCCCGGCTCCCCCTACAGCGGTCACCCGGACCGCCGCGGGGCGTACCAGCCCGCACAGCGACCGCGTCCCCGGGACCGGTACACGGACGGACGGTTCGGCGGTGGACATCCCGGCGCTGGACGGCACCGCGCTGGACGGCCCCGCGGTGCACATCCCGGCGACGGACGGCCCGGCGACGGACGGCCCGGCGACGGACGGCCCGGCGACGCACGCACCATCGGCGGACGGCTGCGGCGGGACCGCCGCACGGCCCACCCCTACGCCGCCCCGTTCCGGGCCGGGCTCAGGCCCGACGAGCGGCTCGCCCTGGCCCGGCTCGACCGGCTGCGGTCGGCCGACCCCGAGCTGCGCGGCGGCCCGCTCGACACCGACCGGCTCGCCCGCCGCGTCCTGCTGCTCGCCCCGCAGGAGCGGGTGACCGGCGAGCTGCGCGCCGAACTGCTCCGGCTGGCGTCGTCGTTCGCGGCCGAGGACGTCCGCAGCCTGGCGGGCCTGAGCGCGCTGTACCTCGTGCGGCGCGGGGCGTTGGACGACCGGTTCCGCATCACCGACACCCGGGGCCGTCCGCGGGGGCTCAACTGGACCGACACGCCGGTCCCGGCCGACCTCGACCTCGCCACCACCGCCGTGCGGACCGACGGGCCGCAGGGCAGCACCGTCGGCGAGGTCGGCTCGGCGCTGTGGGCCACCGGGCCCGGTCGGCCCGACGCCTATCTGCTGGTGGCCTCCGGAGGACGCCGGGTCCTGGTGAAGGGCCGCGCCGGATTCGCGCGCGAGGTGCCGGCCGAGGTCCTGGGCGAGCTGATGGTCCTCGACCGGGACCTGGCCGCCCAGCCGTGGGACGTCCCGGTGGCGCTGATGGTCCCCGGGTTCGCCCGCGGGCTCGCCGGGCCCGCGACGCTCGCCGGCCGGCTCGACCGCGCCGTGGTGGCCACCAGCGGCGTTCCGGCGGTGATGTACCCGGCGGGGCAGACGGCGAGCCCGGTCTTCGGCCTGGTCGACGAGGTGGGCCGGCCCCGGGGCACCTTCGTCCTGGCCCCGCCCGGGCCGGTGCGCCCGGCCACCGCGACGCCGGGCTGGGAGCGGGACGCGGACATCTTCCCCATCGCCACGGCGGACGGCTGGATGACCGGCTTCGTCTCGGTCGATCCCGGCGCCGACCGCGACGGCGGCCAGGGCCGGCTGGCACATGCCGGGCGCCTGCCTGCGGTGACCTCGTACGTCACCTACAACGTCCAGCTCGGCACGTTCAGCGCGCCGCTGAACGTGCCCTGGCCTCCCGGCAGCACCGGCTTCGACGCCCAGCACGGCGGCCCGGGCTCCGTGACCTGGGCCACCGCGGCCGGGCCGCAGCTCGTGAGTGGCATCGAACACGCCCGCGCCCTGGTCCGCTGGTTCTCCCTGTCCCAGTCGTTGCCGAACCGCACGCTGCTGATCTGCTTCTCCGCGGCGCGGCCGGGCGTCGGCGGCGTCGTCCTGACCGGGAACGCGGACGGCCCGCTGCCCTTCGTGCCCGACCCGCTCGGGGTGGTACCCGTCGGGCAGGACGTGGCCAACGAGACCGGGGAGACGGTCTACGGCCCCCTGTACCGCATCTCCACGACCATGAACGCGGACGGCGAAGTGGTCGTCTCCGTGTGGAGCAACGTCCGCGGCGAGGGCGCCTTCCTGGTGAAGTTCCGCCCGGAGCCGAAGGGCGCCGCACTGGACGAGCGGGCCCGGACGGCGGGGCTCCACCGCGGCCCCCGCCCCGCTTCCGAGGCCGACAGGCAGCGGGCGCTGCGGCTGGTGCGGGCGCTGCGCGAGGTATTCCACGATCCCGACATCGACGACCGGCCGGACTACCCGTACCTGCTCAGGGGCATCGGCGCGCTCGACCGCATGCGGGAACTCGATCCGCTGCTGGATCGCGACGGCGTCCGCGCGTTCACCCTCGACCTGCTCCAGCGGGTCGTGCGCGGCTTCGGCCCGGCGACGTCCTCCGCCGCGCCCGGCACCCCCGAACGGATCCGGGAGGTGCTCGGGTGGGCGGATGCCGCGTGGCAGTCCGGGCCCCGCCCCCTCAGCCGGTTCGCCGTACTGCCGCACCTGGCCACCGCCCTGGGCCGGCTGCCCGCCCTGGGGACGCCCGAGGCCGTGGCGGCGGCGCGCGAGATCCTGGGTGCCGGACCCGGGCAGCCGGCGGGGGAGGCGGAGCTGTCCCGGCTGCTGTGGTCCGACGTCCGGGTGCTGGAACTGCTGGAGACCCTCCAGGACCGGGGCAGGTTCGCCGCTGCTCTGCTGCACCTCGAGGGCCCCGACCCGGCGCGGTTCGGCGAGGCCGCGGTGCTGGCGCGCAAGGCGTTTGCCGCGGGCCGCTCCACCTTCCCCGAGCTGGCCGCCTACCACCTGGAGTTGCAGGGCGCCCTGTCGGACCGCACGCTGGGCAGGGACAGTTCGGGCGCGATCAGCGGCCGCGACCTGGGCCAGGGCTCGGCCGGGCTGGACGGCGACTTCGACCACACCGTCATCACCCTGCTGGACTACGGGCCGGACGGGAGGCTCGTCGAGGTCGGCACGGCCCCGGCCCCCTGGTACGCGCCGGGCCGCCCGGTCCCGTTCCCGTACGTCTTCGACGGCCGTTTCCTGGGCGCGCCGGTACCGAAGCAGGAGTTCGGCGAGCTGGTCTTCCGCGACCGCGAGCTGCACGGGGCGCCCGTGGGTGCCGACATCATCCTGGTGGGAGACGGCGCCCGGCCCCCGGTCGGGGTGCCCGTCGGCGAGACACCGGCCGGGGAGGGCGTCCGGAACTCGGGCCGCACGGTGTGGGCCACGTACGGCCGGACCGGGATCCACCGCCGCCCGGGCTCCCGGAGGTACACGGTCTACGTGGCGCCGGACGCCTGGCGGCCCCGGCCGTTGGCATCCGACTGGGGCCCCGTCAGGCCGCGCGACCTCCAGCCGTCCGCCGCGGCGCCGCCGTCGAGCGTGCCCGGACACGCCTACGGGACCGGCACCAGGGCGCAGTCCGCGGGGGAGCCGGCCGAAGCACCCGCCGCGCCGTCCACGGTGCAGCCCGCCGACGTACCGGCTGCGCCGTCCACGGGAGAGCCCGCCAACGCACCGGCCGCGCCGTCCCAGGACACCGAGACCCTCGCGCTCACCTGGGACGAGCACACCCGGGCGCGGGAGCTCGTCACCGAGACCGCCGCGGCCGGTCCTGATGCCGTGCAGCAGTGGGGCGAGGCCATGGAATGGCTGGAGGACGCCGAGGCGCGGCTGTACGCCCTCGGCGTCCCGCCCCGCCAACTGGCCGCCCTCGCCCCGCGCGGTGGCGACACCGCCCCGGCCCTGGGCGACGACCGGCGGGCGTGGCTCGCGGGACGGGTGACGAAGGAGGACCTGTCCCCGGACGCGCCCCGGCTGGCCCCCGACGCGTACGTCGACGTGTCCGAGCTGCGCGCCCTCGGCGTGCTGACGCAGAGTCAGGAGATGGAGGCCGTGCTCGGCGGCGGCCGGCTCGCGGCCCGCACCCTGTCCCCACTGGTCCAGGTGCGGCTGCTGCTGCGCAAGCCGGGACCGGGTCCGGACGGTATCGACGCGGTCGCCGCCACGGTGGCGCGGCGGCTGTGGCGGTCGGCGTTCGACGCGTTCGCGGCGGCCACCGCGCCGCGCGAGGGGGCGAGCTCCCAGGACGGCACGGAACCCGGGGACGACGCGGCGACGACCGCCGCGCTGGCCTGGGACCTCGCCGTCTTCCTCGTGCTCCCCGGCGTACCGGACGCGGCGCGGGCCGACGCCCGGTACGCCGGGGAGGCGTTCCACGCGGCGGTGCGGGACGTCGCCGAACACCTGCAGTCCCACGGCCCGGACGCCCGCTCGGCCGTGGAGCTGGCCGACACCCGGCGCCGGGAGCTGGGCCTGCGCCCCCGGTGGACCGAGGCCGACCCGTCCGCGCCTTCCCGCCCCCGGCCCGTGGTCCGGTCGACCGTCAGGTCCTCGGATGTCGACATACCGGATGCCGGCTCGGGCCCGGAGCCGGAGTCCAGCTCGGAGGCGGAGTCCAACGCGGAGTCGGGCTCGGGCGTCGAGAGGCAGACCGCCCAGGACGGGGCCGGGTCGGAGGCCTCGGAGTCGTCCGGCCTCTCGGACGCGACCGCGTCGGCGGGCCCCGCCCTGGCGGCGCTCGCCCAGGCCGAACCGGCCCCCGCCGCGTCCGCCGCGACGCCCGTTCCGCCGCCCGTCCAGGACCCGGCGGCGGACGAGACGGCGCCCGCCACGCCGGTGTTCACCGCCCCGGTGGCGGAGAGCGCGCTGCCCACCCCCGTGCAGCGGCTGGACGCGCTGCGCCAGAAGGACCCGCGCTCGGCCGCCGGGCCGCTCGACGTGGCCGCACTGGCCCGGCGCATCCTCCACCTGGACCCGGACGCCACCGTGGACGACGCGGTGCGCGAGGAGCTGTTCGCCCTGGTCGAGGCCGCGGTCCCGGCGGGCCGCGCGACGAGCGTGACGGCGCTGGCGGCCCTGCACGCCGAGCGGCAGGGCGTGCTGGACGCCCCGTACCGCTTCACCGAGCGTGGCCGTCCGGCCGGTCTGAACTGGAAGGGCACGCTGAGCACGGAGATCGACACCTCCGTGGTCGAGCGCTACCGGCCGACCGGGGACGGCGGGTTGCAGTCCGCCGGCGCCTCGCTGGCCGAATGGCCGGAGAACGCGTACGTCGTGGCCGCCGACGGGAGCCACAACAGCGTGGAGGTGCCGTGGCCGAACGGCACGTTCCGGTCGCTGGACATCGACGAGTTCGTCGAGCTGATGAAGCACGACCCGGTGCTGCGCGGGCTGCCGCCGAACACGTCGGTCGTCCTGGCCGTCCAGCGAGGCGGTGACCGGATCCGCGCACTTCCGCGGCTGCTCGCGGCGCGGACGGGCCGCGACGTGTGGGCGTACACGGGCGTGGTGACGGCCCGGGACACGGTGGGCGGGCCGGTCACCCTCAGAACCGTGCGGACCGAGGGCAGCCCCGGCGGCGACTGGCTGCGCACCACCCCCGGGAAGGCACTGGCCCACGACACCGGCGTCCCGGACTGGTACGACCGGGTGCTGGTGCGGCCCATCGTCAGCGGGACGACCGGCAAGCAGACCGGGTACTCCGTGTTCTCCCGCGCCGAGCTGGCCGCCTCGTGGGAGCGGCGGCTGCGTGCGGCGGACCGGGTCAGGACGTTCGTCTACTACAACCCCGCCGCCCGCACCTACTCCGAGCCGTTCGAGGTTCCGGGAGCGGACGAGAAGACGTTCGAGATCGTCCTGCACGGTGCCCCGGGTACGGCCTCGGTCGAACTCCAGGACGGCAGCAGGCGGATACTCAGCGGGGACGAGCTGGAACGGTGGGTCGCCCACCTGCTCTCCTCGGTCGACCTCGACGGGGACACCCGGATCTCGCTGATGATGTGCTGGGCCGGCTCCCCGGCTGACAGCGCCCCGCCACAGCCGGGCACCGCGCGCCACACCCGGCCGGGCACGTTCGTCGCCGATCCGCTCGCCGACATCCCCACCGGGCAGATCTTCGCCAACGCCGCCCGGCGCCCGGTGCGTGTCGCGCACCGGGAGACCGGTATCAAGGGCCGCGGCCGGTACCAGCGGACCCTGTTCACCGACCACCGGGGCCGGAGGTTGCCGTTCACCTACTACGTCCCCGAGCCCGACCGCGCCGGACTCGACCGCCTGGCACGGGTGGCCGGGCTGCACGAGGGGGACGCACAGGTCCCTGCTCCGGTCCGGGAGCGCACGCTGCGTCTGGTGCGTGCGCTGCGGCTGACGTTCGGCAACGAGGTCGAGGCCGACGCCGACTACGCGGGCCTGCTGCGCGGGGCCGCCGCGCTGGATCGGATGTGGCGGTCCGACCCCGCGTTCCGCGGTGCCGGGCCGTTCACCCTGGACCTGCTGCGGCACGTGGGCCGGGCCCACGGGACGCCGCTGCCCGACGGGGGTGTGCGGGTGGACGAGGCCGCCTACCGGGCAGCGCTCGGCGCCGCCGCCGGCGCCGCGCCCGGCACCCGGCTGTCCGCTTTCGTGCCGCTGCCCGCGGTGGCTCAGGCAGCCGCGTGGGCGGCGGCGACGGACCTGACGCAGGCCGCCGTCGACGCGCTGGCGTTGTCCGGCCCCGACGCGGTGGGTGACGCCGAGCGGTCCCGGCTCTTCTGGGCACGGGCCAAGGTCTGGCAGGAGCTGCCCCGGCCCGGCACCGACCTCGACCTGACCACCGCGCGGGCGCTCCACCTGCGTTCGGCCACGCCGGTGGACGACGCCCGGCGCGAGGAGCTGCGCACCCTGGCCACCGCGGCGTTCGCACGCGGCCTCGACGCCACCGACGCCGACGCGCTGTCCGCGTTCCACCTGGAGACCCTCGGCGCCTTCGGGTCCGCGACGCAACTGTCCGACACCGCGGGTGACAGCACCGGGCGCGACTACACGCCGGGCGCCGGGCCCGGCGTCCTGGACACCACGCAGATCCGGCGCGGCACCCGGCTGGAGGACGCCCCCTGGCACCGCAGGCGCCGCGACGGCACCGCACGCCCGGCCCCGTACGTGGTGCGCGGGACCGCCGATCCGGCCGACCCGGAGTTCCTGCTGATGGACTTCGGCACGGGCCCGCTGCGGGTGAGCTTCCAGGAACTGGAGCACCTGCTGCGCCGCGATCCGGGGCTGCTCCGGCGCGGGCTGAAGACCGACCTGGTACTGGACATCGCGGGGCTGCCCGACGGCTACGGGGAGTACCTGGCGGACACCCTCTCCCAGGGGACCGGCCGCAGGACGTGGTACGTCGAGGCGGACACGGACCTGAGCGGCACCGGCACGGCGGGCAGTTCCGTCCTCACCACCCACCCGGTGGGGGAGCGGGATCCGCGCTGGGACAGCAGGCGCCCCGTCGACCCCCGGCAC
>NZ_JASKYT010000391.1:0-6899 GCF_041028275.1 Streptomyces sp. PU-14G | reverse complement strand
GGTCACCCCCACCGCACCCGCACGCTCGGCCGGCGCCGAACACCGCTTCGAGCGGGACGAGCTGGACCCGGTACGGCGCCGGAGCGCCCTGCTCACCCTCGCCGACGACCTGGGGTTCAGGATGCGCGCGGAGGAACAGGTGGCGCGGGCGCTGTCCCTGACCGTCCGCTACGCCGACCGCTCCGCCACCACCCGCACCCGCGCTCTGGCCGAACCCACCGCGCACACCCCCGCCCTGGCCGCGGCGGCCTACGCCCTGCACGACGCGCTCGGCCTGCAACGCGCCCGCGTGCGCGGGGTCGCCCTGCGCGCCGAGGAGCTGACCGCCGCCGAACTCGCCTCGCGGCAGCTCTCCTTCGACGTGCGCGACGAGAAGGCCCGCTGCGCGGAGGCGGCGGCCGATCGGGCCCGCCGCCGGTTCGGTGTGGCCGCGGCCCGCCCGGCGGGGTCGGCTCCGCCGCGTGCCGCCTAGAGCTTTTTCCTGCGGCTTTTGTTCCGGTACGGGGGTGCCACTGCCCGTGGTGGGCGGTCCGCGGGTGGGGGTGTGGCGTGTCGCGCCGTTCCCCGCGCCCCTTCCGGGGCGCGGGGTCTGTGCTGGTTTGCCGGGCGGAGGCGGCGGGCGATCGGGCTCACCGCCGGTTCGGTGTGGCCGCGGACCGTCCGGCGGGTTCGGTTCCGCCGCGTGCCGCCTAGTGGTTTTCCTGCGTACCTTGCCCGGTACGGGGTGCCCCTTGCTGTTTCGTCGCAGGACGCGGGTGCGGCGTGGTCGCTCGCGCCGTTCCCCGCGCCCCTTCCGGGGCGCGGGGAGCTTCACTGGTCCGTGGCGCGGAAGCGGCGGAGGCGCAGGCTGTTGCCGACCACGAAGACCGAGGAGAAGGCCATCGCCGCACCCGCGATCATCGGGTTGAGCAGGCCCGCCGCGGCCAGTGGCAGCGCTGCCACGTTGTAGGCGAAGGCCCAGAAGAGGTTGGACTTGATGGTGCCCAGCGTGCGGCGGGAGAGCCGGATGGCGTCGGCCGCCGCACGCAGGTCGCCGCGGACCAGCGTGAGGTCGCCCGCCTCGATCGCCGCGTCGGTGCCGGTGCCCATCGCCAGGCCCAGATCCGCCTGGGCGAGCGCCGCCGCGTCGTTGACGCCGTCGCCGACCATGGCCACGGAACGGCCCTCGTCCTGCAACCGCTTGACGACGCCCACCTTGTCCTCGGGCATGACCTCGGCGATCACGTCCTCGGCGGCGATGCCGACCTCGGCGGCCACCGACTCGGCGACGGCCCGGTTGTCGCCCGTCAGCAGTACAGGGCGCAGCCCCAGCCCGCGCAGCCGCCCGATGGCCTCGGCGCTGGTGGGCTTGACCGCGTCGGCCACCTCCACCACGGCGCGTGCCTCGCCGTCCCAGGCCACCGCGATGGCGGTGCGCCCCGCCCGCTCGGCCTCCTCCCGGGCCGCCGCCAGCTCGGCGGGCAGCTCCATTGCCCAGTCGGCGAGCAGCCGCACCCGGCCGACGAGCATCGCGTGCCCCTCGACGACGCCCTGGACGCCGAGCCCGGGGACGTTGGCGAAGTCCTCGGGCACCGGCAGCGCGCCCACCTCGCGCTCCGCGCCCCTGGCGACGGCCCGCGCGAGGGGGTGCTCGGAGGCGTTCTCCAGCGCACCCGCCAGGCGCAGGGTCTCCCTCTCGCTCGTCCCCTCGGCCACGTGCACCGCCAGCAGCGTCATCTCGCCCGTGGTGACCGTGCCGGTCTTGTCCAGGACGACGGTGTCGGCGCGGCGGGTGGTCTCCAGCACCTCGGGGCCCTTGATCAGGATGCCGAGCTGCGCGCCGCGTCCCGTCCCCACCATCAGGGCTGTCGGGGTGGCGAGCCCCAGGGCGCAGGGGCAGGCGATGATCAGTACGGCGACGGCGGCGGTGAAGGCCGCGGTCAGCCCCGCGCCGACGGCCAGCCAGAAGCCGAGGGTGGCCAGCGCGAGGACGATGACGGCAGGAACGAAGACGGCGGAGATGCGGTCGGCGAGCCGCTGCGCCGCGGCCTTCCCGTTCTGGGCGTCCTCCACCAGCTTCGCCATCCGGGCCAGCTGGGTGTCCCCGCCGACGCGGGTGGCCTCCACCACCAGCCGGCCGCCCGCGTTGAGGGTCGCTCCGGTGACGGTGTCGCCGACCCCGACCTCCACGGGCACGGACTCGCCGGTGAGCATGGAGGCGTCCACGGCGGAGCTGCCCTCGGTCACGGTGCCGTCGGTGGCGATCTTCTCGCCGGGCCGGACGACGAACCGGTCGCCGACGGCGAGATCCTCGGTGCGGACGCGGACCTCGCGCCCCTCCCGCAGGACGGTGACCTCCTTGGCGCCCAGTTCCAGCAGCGCGCGCAGCGCTGCGCCCGCCTTCCGCTTGGAGCGGGCCTCGAAGTAGCGCCCGGCGAGGATGAAGGCGGTGACCCCGGCGGCGGCCTCCAGGTAGATGTTGCCGGCGCCGTCGCTCCGGCCGATCGACAGCTCGAACGGGTGGGTCATCCCCGGTTCGCCCGCGGTGCCGAAGAACAGCGCCCACAGCGACCAGAGCATCGCGGCCGAGGTACCGACCGAGATCAGCGTGTCCATGGTGGCCGCGCCGTGCCTCAGGTTGACCCAGGCGGCCCGGTGGAAGGGCCAGGCGCCCCACACGACGACGGGTGCGGCGAGGGTGAGGGAGAGCCACTGCCAGTACTCGAACTGCAGGGCGGGCACCATGGCCATGGCGATCACCGGTACGGCCAGCACCACCGAGCCGATGAGCCGCTGGCGCAGGGGCCGCAGCTCGTCGTCGGCGGCGTCGGGGCCGGCCTGCGCGCCCTCGCTCTCGTGTGCGGTGCCCGGTTCGGCGCGCACGGGCTCCGGCGGGGCCGCCGTGTAGCCGGTGGCCTCGACGGTGGCGATCAGGTCGGCGACCTGGACGCCGTCGTCCATGCTGACCTTGGCCTTCTCCGTGGCGTAGTTGACGCTCGCGGTGACGCCCTCCATGCGGTTGAGCTTCTTCTCGACCCGGGCGGCGCAGGAGGCGCAGGTCATACCGCCGATCGCGAGTTCGACGTCGGTGGCCTCCTTCGGCGCCGAACCGGTGTCTTCTGCGGTGGTCTCACGGGTGGTGGTCATCGGTGTCTCCTCGGCGACCCGGCCTGTGTCAGTGCGTGTCCTGCGGCGTCGGGCGCCGCCCCCTACTGTGTCATACCCGGCTGGGGTATCGGTAGCGCTGGGCTCATGTATACCCCCCTCCCGTATGTATCGCAAGCGCTTCTCCGGGGCGGGCAAGTACCCGGGCGGGGTATGGCGGGCTGCGGGTTTCTCCGGCAGGGCGTGGGACGAGCGGGTCCGCGGGCACGCACACCGGAATTCGTCCTGTGCGGGTACTGGTCAGTTTTCTTACTCGCGCGTAAGTTGTCGGCCGCTCAACAGCTCCGCTCCCACCCTCATCCCTCACAGCACGAGGAGCCGGACATGAAGCGAAAGCCGACCTCACCCGCCGCGCGGCGCCCCCGCAGATCCGCCGCCACCGCCGTGGCAGCGGCGTTCGCGGTGGTGGCCCTCCCCGCCACCGCCACCGCGGCCCCGCCGGCCGACGGCGCGGCGCACAGCAGCGGCTGGAACGACTACTCCTGCAAGCCCTCCGACCGGCACCCCCGCCCCGTCGTCCTGGTCCACGGCACCTTCGGCAACTCCGTGGACAACTGGCTGGGGCTGGCCCCCTACCTGGTGAAGCGCGGCTACTGCGTCTTCTCCCTGGACTACGGGCAACTGCCGGGCAAGCCGTTCTTCCACGGGCTCGGCCCCATCGAGGACTCCGCCAAGCAGCTGGCCGCCTACGTCGACAAGGTCCTCGCCGCCACCGGCGCCAACGAGGTCGACATCGTCGGCCACTCGCAGGGCGGCATGATGCCCCGCCAGTACCTCAAGGCCGGTGGCGGCGCCGAGAAGGTCAACGCCCTCGTCGGCATCGCCCCCAGCAACCACGGCACCACCCTGAGCGGGCTCGCCGCGCTCGCCGACCAGTTCCCGCCGATCGGCGACGTGGTCGAGGAGATCGGCCCCTCCCTGCTCCAGCAGAAGAAGGGCTCCGCGTTCCTGGAGAAGCTCAACGAGGGCGGCGACACGGTGCCGGGCGTCGCGTACACCGTGATCGCCAGCAGGTACGACGAGGTCGTCACGCCCTACGAGACGCAGTTCCTCGACGGGCCGAACGTGCACAACGTGACGGTCCAGGACCTGTGCCCCCTCGACCTCTCCGAGCACCTGGCCATCGGGCTGACCGACCGGGTGGCCTGGCACGAGACGGCGAACGCCCTCGACCCCGCGCACGCCACCCCCACGACGTGCCTGTCGTGAACCGGTGAGGTGCCTGTCGTGATCGGGTAGGGGATCACCCCTCGGTGTGGATCTTGTCGGCGTACCGCGGCCCGTAGTACGCCTCCAGGAACTCCAGCGAGTCCCCGGAACGGTCGAGGGCCTTGGCCAGCCGGGCGCGGTTCGGCAGCGCGTCCGGCTGCCAGGTCTCCGGGTCCCAGAGGCCGGAGCGCAAGAACGCCTTGGCGCAGTGGTGGAAGACCTCCTGGATCTCCACGACGACCGCCAGCTTCGGGCGGTTGCGCCTGGCCACCATCGTCTCGAGGAACGGCGCCTCGCGCACGATCCGCGCCCGGCCGTTGATCCGGAGCGTGTCGCCGCGGCCCGGCAGGAAGAAGACGAGGCCGACGTGCGGATTGGACAGCAGGTTGCGCAGCCCGTCGACGCGCTTGTTGCCCGGCCGGTCGGGGACCGCGAGCGTGCGGTCGTCGAGCACCTTGGCGAAACCGGGCGGATCGCCCTTGGGCGAGACGTCACACCTGCCGTCGGCCGCCGAGGTGGCGATGAGGCAGAAAGGTGAGTGCGCCAGCCAGTCGCGGTCGAACTGGTGCAGTTCCGTGCGGACCTTGTCCCGTGTGTGCTGTGCCGGCTCACCGACGAGGGCGCGCAACTCCTCCTCGCTGGTGACCTCCACCATGGTTTTCCGAGCCATGAGCGCTCCGCTCTGTCGCCGTGAGAGGCCGTCAAGGGCCGTGGAGACTAGAAGCGTACGGCGCCGCCTCCCCGTCCGAGAGGGGAAGCGGCGCCGTGCGGCCCGGTCTTCAGCCGCGCGACCTGGCGGCGCGGCGGCGGGCGGTCGCCAGGAGCACGCCCGCGCCGGCCGCCACCACGGCGGCGCCGCCGAGGGCGAGCGGGGCGGCGCTCTCGTCGCCACCGGTCTGCGCGAGGTTCGCCTTCTCGGCCCCTCCGTCGGGCGCGGGCGCGTTCGTGTCGGCGGAGCCCTGCCCCTGGCCGGCCTGCCCGTGTCCCGTGCCGTCGTGGGACGCGTGGCCCTGGGGGCTGTCGCCCCCGGCGTGCGTGCCGCCGCCGTGTCCCGCGTGGTCCACGGTCGACTTCTCCCTGCCCGCCTCGATCTGCTGCTCGCCGGGCGCCGCCGGGGCGTCCTTCGACGCGGCGGCCGACCCGCCGCCGAAGGTCACATCGGAGCAGGCGTAGAACGCCTCCGGGCTGTCGGACCGCTGCCAGACGCTGTAGATCAGGTGGCGCCCTGAACGCTTGGGCACGGTGCCGTCGATCACGTAGCTGCCGTCCTCCAGCGTCGGGTCGGTCGCCTTGGCGAACGGCTCGGACTCCAGGTCGGACCACTTCAGCGGCTTGGCCGGGTCGTAGCCCTCCTTGGTGAGGTACAGCTCGAAGGTGCCCTTGTGCGGGGCCGTCGCCTTGTACCGGAAAGTGTGCTTTCCGGACGTCATCGCGCTGGCCGGCCAGTCGGCGCGGGCCAGATCCAGGCCCTTGTACTTGTCCCGTCCGGCGCTGCACAGCTTCCCGTCGGGGATGATCCGACGGTGCTCGCCCGCCGCGTCGGGGATGTTCACTTCGTTCCAGTCGTAGAACGCCTGCGGCCCGCCGGCCTCGACGGCGGCCTTGCACGCCGCCGATGTCGGGCTCTCCGGCCCCTCGGCGAAACAGGTCGCCACCCGGCTGACGGGGTCGGCCATGGAGCCGTGCGCGGCGGCGGGGCCCGCCGCCACCACGGTGAGTACCAGCGGGGCGATACCCAGCGCGGCGATCCCTGCTGTCCTGCGGCGAACGGTCATGGTGAGTGGCTCCTTGTGGGGGACGCACGGGAGACGTGCGGGGGTGCGGGGACGTGGTGGCCGGGGCGGGCCCTCGCCCACCGCCTCCCCAGCGGTGGACGCGAACCCGCCCCGGCGACCAGCACGTTAGCCACTCGGAAAGCCCGAATCGCCTGCTCGAAGCCCTTGCGGGCGATCTTTAGGACTCGCTTAAGGACTCGCTAAGCACACCAACAGGCAGGCGGCCGGACCGTCAGGAGCGGGTGAGCAGGACGGCGGCGGCTGCGGCCAGCCCCAGGAGCACAGCCGTGGCGCCGTGAGCGAGACGGTGGTCCCGCAGGACGGGCAGCAGCCGGTCGGCGGCGTAGCGGCCGGGGCCGGTCAGGGCGAGACCGGCCGCGCCTGCCGCCAGCACCACCGCGTACTCCACGCCGCCCGGGGCGAAGAAGCCGTCGCCCCAGGTCACGGCCGAGGCGTTGATCATCGTGCCGAGTACGGCGGCCCCGGCGAGCGGGGTGCACAGACCGAGGGCCAGGCCGAGACCGCCGAACGTCTCGGTAGCCCCTGCGACCAGTGCCATCGTGCGGCCCGCCGGATAGCCGACGGAGGTGAAGAACTGCGCTGTGCCGTCGAGCCCGTTGCCGCCGAACCAGCCGAAGAGCTTCTGGGTGCCGTGCGCGGCCATCGCGAGGCCGAGGACGAGGCGCAGCACCAGGAGACCGGCGTCGTAGCCGCGCTGCGCCGAGGGCGAGGGGTGCGGCACGCCGGGGGATCCCGGCGCTGCGGTGGGGC
>NZ_JASKYT010000390.1:0-5507 GCF_041028275.1 Streptomyces sp. PU-14G | reverse complement strand
CTCCAGTACGCGCTGGGCGCCCACGTGCCCCGCGGCCAGGTCACGGAGGTGGCGGGCGCGCTCGCCACGGCCGCCGCGCATCTCATTGGTGATCCRCTCGCCGCCCGCGGCGAGTGGATCACCAATGAGAAGCGGCTCCTGGCGCGGGCGGGCCTGCGGGAGGTGGACACGCTGCTGGCGGCGCTCGGGCCAGGTCACGAGGCGCTCAGGCACGCCGTGACCGAGGCGGCGGCCCTCTTCCGGAGCGCGGCCTGAGCGCTCCGCACCCCCGAGTGGGAGGCCTCGTTCGAGCGCTCGGGTGGCCATCGCCTAGCACTCCGCTTGACCGAGTGCTAGCGGAGCAATAATCTCAACCCTGGCACTCTCCCCGTGGGAGTGCCAGCAGTACGCGACGGGCAGATCCGGCACCCGCGACGGCGGATCCACCTGGTCGCCACCCCAGACACAAGACCCCATTGAGATCTCCGAAGGGGGAGGTCGGATCGTGACGACCGCCAGCTCCAAGGTTGCCATCAAGCCGCTCGAGGACCGCATCGTGGTCCAGCCGCTCGACGCCGAGGAGACCACGGCCTCTGGCCTGGTCATCCCGGACACCGCCAAGGAGAAGCCGCAGGAGGGCACCGTCCTGGCCGTCGGCCCGGGCCGCTTCGAGGACGGCAACCGGCTCCCGCTCGACGTCAAGGTCGGTGACATCGTGCTGTACAGCAAGTACGGCGGCACCGAGGTGAAGTACAGCGGCGAGGAATACCTCGTTCTCTCGGCCCGCGACGTGCTCGCGATCGTCGAGAAGTAAGTCAGCCGCAGCTGCCGCGGCTCACGCGGCAGCTCGCAGCGAACCGCGCCCTGGTGCCCGCTCCCGAGAGGTAGCAGGGTCCAGGGCGCGGTTCGTGCGAGACGTGTCTCGAAACGTGTGAGAGGACACAACAGCTTCCATGGCGAAGATCCTGAAGTTCGACGAGGACGCCCGTCGCGCCCTTGAGCGCGGTGTCAACAACCTGGCCGACACCGTGAAGGTGACGATCGGCCCCAAGGGCCGCAACGTCGTCATCGACAAGAAGTTCGGCGCCCCGACCATCACCAACGACGGTGTCACCATCGCCCGCGAGGTCGAGGTCGAGGACCCGTACGAGAACCTGGGCGCCCAGCTCCTCAAGGAGGTGGCGACCAAGACCAACGACATCGCGGGTGACGGCACCACCACCGCCACGGTGCTGGCCCAGGCCCTGGTCCGCGAGGGCCTGCGCAACGTCGCCGCCGGCGCCTCCCCGGCCGCCCTGAAGAAGGGCATCGACGCGGCCGTCTCCGCCGTCTCCGACGAGCTGGTGAAGACCGCCCGTCCGATCGACTCCAAGGAGGACATCGCCTCCGTCGCCGCGCTGTCGGCGCAGGACAAGCAGGTCGGCGAGCTGATCGCCGAGGCGATGGACAAGGTCGGCAAGGACGGTGTCATCACCGTCGAGGAGTCCCAGACCTTCGGCCTGGAGCTGGACTTCACCGAGGGCATGGCCTTCGACAAGGGCTACCTCTCGCCCTACTTCGTCACCGACCAGGAGCGTATGGAGGCCGTCCTCGACGACCCGTACATCCTGATCCACCAGGGCAAGATCAGCTCCATCCAGGACATGCTGCCGCTGCTGGAGAAGGTCATGCAGGCCGGCGGCTCCAAGCCGCTGCTGATCATCGCCGAGGACGTGGAGGGCGAGGCCCTGTCCACCCTCGTCGTCAACAAGATCCGCGGCACCTTCAACGCCGTCGCCGTCAAGGCCCCCGGCTTCGGCGACCGCCGCAAGGCGATGCTCGGCGACATGGCGACGCTGACCGGCGCCACCGTCATCGCCGAGGAGGTCGGCCTCAAGCTCGACCAGGCCGGTCTCGACGTGCTCGGCACCGCCCGCCGCGTGACCGTCACCAAGGACGACACCACCATCGTCGACGGTGCGGGCAAGAGCGAGGACGTGGCCGGCCGCGTCGCCCAGATCAAGGGGGAGATCGAGGCCACCGACTCCGACTGGGACCGCGAGAAGCTCCAGGAGCGCCTCGCCAAGCTGGCCGGCGGCGTCTGCGTCATCCGCGTCGGCGCGGCCACCGAGGTGGAGCTCAAGGAGAAGAAGCACCGCCTGGAGGACGCGATCTCCGCGACCCGCGCGGCCGTCGAGGAGGGCATCGTCTCCGGCGGTGGCTCCGCGCTCGTCCACGCCGTCAAGGTCCTGGAGGGCAACCTCGGCAAGAGCGACGACGAGGCCACCGGTGTCGCCACCGTGCGCCGCGCCGCCGTCGAGCCGCTGCGCTGGATCGCCGAGAACGCGGGCCTGGAGGGCTACGTCATCACCTCCAAGGTCGGCGAGATGGAGGCCGGTCAGGGCTTCAACGCCGCCACCGGCGAGTACGGCGACCTGGTGAAGGCCGGCGTCATCGACCCGGTGAAGGTGACGCGCTCCGCGCTGGAGAACGCCGCCTCCATCGCCTCGCTGCTGCTGACGACCGAGACCCTGGTCGTCGAGAAGCCGGCGGAGGAGGAAGAGGCCGCCGCGGGCCACGGCCACGGCCACGCCCACTGAGGCGACCCGCGCTCACGAGAAGGGCGCACCCCCGCGCGGGGGTGCGCCCTTCTCGCGCGCCGGGCGCCTGGTGACCGGCGCCGCGCGCGGCATTGCGCGCGGGTCCCTGCGGGCTTCTACTGGGGTCCGAACTTGCGTCCCGTCGTCGAGGAGACCCGGCCCAGCACCCCCTGAGGGACGAGGCGGGAGGCGCCCAGCAAAGCCTTGTAGCGGGGATCCGGGATGGACAGCGACCGGCCCCGCGCCAGGTCGCGAAGAGCGGTCTCCACCACCTTGTCGGCGTCCAGCCACATCCAGCTGGGGATGTTTCCGGTACCCATACCGGCCCGCTCGTGGAACTCCGTACGGACGAACCCCGGGCACAGCGCGAGCAGCCGCACGCCCTGCCCGGCCAGGTCCTTGGCGGCGCCCTGGGTGAACTGGGTGACCCACGCCTTGGAGGCGCCGTACGTCCCGCGGGGGAAGAACGCGGCGACGGAGGCGACGTTGATGACGCCGCCCCTGCCCCGCTCGCGCATGGACGCGGTGGCGGCGCTGGTCAGCCGCAGCACCGCCTCGCAGTGCACCTTGAGCATCGCCAACTCGTCGGCGAGCTCCACTTCCAGATAACGGCCCTTGTTGCCGAAGCCCGCGTTGTTGACCAGCAGGTCGATCGGGTGCGCGGGATCGCGCAGCCGGTCCTCGACGGCCGCGATACCGGCGTCGGTCGCCAGGTCGGCGGTGATGACGTCCGCCTCCACGCCGTGCCGGTCGTGCAGCTCGGTCGCCTCGCGCCACAGGCGCTCGGTGTCGCGTGCGGCGAGCACGAGGTGGTAGCCGCGGGAGGCGAGGCGGCGCGCGAAGGCGGCGCCGATCCCCGCGGTGGCTCCCGTAATCAGTGCAGTCGTCATGCGGCAACGCTATCGGCCCGGCCGCCGGGGTCCGGGCCGAGGCGCCCCGCGTCCTGACCTGGTGTCAGGCCCGGGTGCGCCGCAGCGCCTTGTCCCGCGCCTCGCGGTCCAGCGGCTCGCCCGCCGCCAGGATGCGGGGCAGCAGCTCCGGTTCGCCCGTCAGCGACCGGAACAGGAAGCTGACCGTGACCTCGTGGTCGGGGCGGTGCACGACGGTGACCGCGTCCCCCACCCGCAGGTGGCCCGGGTCGAGCACCCGCAGGTAGGCGCCCGGGCGCCGGCGCGCGGTGAAGCGGTGCAGCCACCGCTCCTCGGCCATCCACCCCGCGAAGGTGCGGCAGGGGATCCGCATGGAGCACACCTCCAGCAGCGGCCCCGTGCCGGGGACGCCGATCTGCCAGCGCTCGCCGATGAGCGCCGCGTCGACGTCGATGCCCTCGGTGGTGAGGTTCTCCCCGAAGGAGCCGTTGGGCAGTGTGCGGCCCAACTCGCGCTCCCAGTAGTCGAGTTCCTCCCGGGAGTAGGCATAGACGGCCTGCTCGTCGCCGCCGTGGTGCCGCTTGTTGCCGATGGTGTCCCCGGCCAGCGCGCTGCCGCCGGTGCCGCGGGGCCCCGGCGCAAAGACGGCGACTGGATCGCTGGTGGGCTGCTTGTCGATGCCGGTCCGCTTGTCCGCGGCGTCGCTGTACTCGGACCGGTGGGGTTTGGCCAGGTTCACGGAGAGCAGCTGCATGGCCCGAGGCTAGCCGCGCCCCACCCAAAGGCGCGAACGTGTTTTCCGACCGCTCCCCAAGGCGTCCTTATGGGCGGACGTATGCTCGAAGCATGATCGAGGCACGACATCTGCGGGTGCTGCGCGCGGTCGCCACCACCGGCTCCTTCTCCGCCGCCGCGCGCGACCTGGGCTGCACCCAGCCCGCCGTCAGCCAGCAGATGAAGGCGCTGGAGGCAGCCGCGGGAACCCCGCTGCTGGTCAGGGCGGGGCGCGAGATGCGGCTCACCCAGGCGGGTGAAGCGCTGGTGCGGCACGCGGCGGGCATCCTGGCCGGGCTGGCCGCCGCGGAGGAGGAGGTGGCGGCGCTGGCCGGGCTGCGCGCGGGACGGGTGCGCCTGGTCTCCTTCCCCAGCGGCAGCTCGACGCTGGTGCCGACGGCTGTGGCGGCCATGCGCGCCGACCACCCCGGCACCCGGGTCTCCCTGGTGGAGGCGGAGCCGCCGCGCTCGGTGGAGATGCTGCGCGCCGGGGACTGCGAGATCGCGCTGGCCTTCCGCTACGGCGCCGCTCCCGAGTGGGCGGACTTGGTGGCCAGGCCGCTGCTCACGGACCGGCTGGTCGGTCTCGTGCCGCAGGAACACCCGTTCGCGGACGCCGACGAGGTCGACATCGGCACGCTCGCCGAGGAGCCGTGGATCGCGGGGTGCCCCCGCTGCCGCAGGCACCTCGTCGAGGTGTGCGAGGCGGCGGGGTTCACCCCGCGCATCGACTTCGCCACCGACGACTACCCGGCGGTGGTCGGCCTGGTCGGCGCGGGACTCGGCGTGGCCGTGCTCCCTGAGCTGGCCGTGGAGTCCGTACGCCCCAGGGGCACGCGTGCGGTACGGGTCAGCCCCGCGGTGCAGCGCGAGGTGGTGGCCCTCACCCTGCCCGACCTCGCCCAGGTGCCGGCCGTCGCCGCGATGCTGGAACGGCTGGAGACGGCGGCCCGCCGGTGAGCGGCTGGGCCGGTGGGCCGGTGGGCCGGTAGGCCGGTGGGCCGCTGAGCCGGTGAGCAGCGGGTGCCCGCTGCGGCGCGGGTGGCCTCGGTCCAGGCCCGCCCGCCCGTAGCCCGCTATCTCTCCCCGACCGGCTCGGTCCTGCCGTACCGCTCGACCGCGTCGAACCGCTCGCTCTCCTCGAACCCCTCGTCGAACCCCTCGGCTTGGCCGAGGGCCCCCGCCTCGTCGAACCGCTCGGCTCCGCCCATGGCCTCGGCCTCGGCCGCGGTCTCGTCGAACCGGTCCGTCCCGTCGAAGCCTCCGGCTCCGTCGAGGGCCTCGGCCTCACCGGACTGTCCGGCGG
>NZ_JASKYT010000039.1:0-33882 GCF_041028275.1 Streptomyces sp. PU-14G | reverse complement strand
GGTCCATACCCAGGCGGGCGGTCCGCCCGCCTGGGTATGGACCCCGCCGAGGAAGTGCAGAAGTCGCAGAAGGGCAAGATCGCCTACATGCCCTGACCACCCGGCGGGTGTGGCAGTGCCCCGCCGGGGGCGCTGCCACACCCGCCGCGCTGCGCACCCGCGAACGCCCCCGCGTGAAAGACCTGAGAATGCACCGGACACCGGCCGACGGGCTCGCGGTACGGCGTACTTCGATCCCTTCGATCCCGCCCTGCACACCGACCCGTACTCCCGTTACGCCTCGGGGCGCGAAGCTGCCGCCCTCTGTACGGGACCGCACGGCCTGATGGCTGGCTTTGTCCAGAACGGACGGCAGTTTGACACCGGTTCGGGAGGCATCCGGTCGCGGGGTCCGGGGCGGAATGTTCACGAGTTTCGACAGCGCCGCCTCCCAGCTCGAGAGCGTGGGCGACCCGGCAGTAATCCAGGATCCCCTGAATTCGAGATCAGATGTACTCTCATGGGGTGCTGACTGTTGCCTCCGACATCGAGGTGCTGGCCCGGTTCGGCCGCGCGCTCGCCGACCCGACCCGCTGCCGCATCCTGCTCGCCCTGCGCAACGCCCCCGCCTATCCGGCCGACCTCGCCGACGCCCTCGGCGTCTCGCGGACCCGGCTGTCGAACCACCTCGCGTGCCTGCGCGACTGCGGCCTGGTCGTCACCGTCCCCGACGGCCGCCGCACCCGCTACGAGCTCGCCGACGAACGCCTCGGCCACGCGCTGGACGACCTGCGCACCGCAGTGGTCGCCGTCGAGACCGACCGCACCTGCGTGGACGCTGACGAGAAGGGCTGCTGCTGATGACCGCGGACGTATCCATATCCCTCGGGCCGTCCCCGGCCCGCCGCGAGGTACTCGCCCGCCGGATACGGCTGCTGGTCGCCGCGACCATCACCTACAACGTCATCGAGGCGGTCGTCGCCATCACCGCCGGCACGATCGCCTCCTCCACCGCGCTGATCGGCTTCGGCCTGGACTCGGCCATCGAAGTCTCCTCCGCCGCGGCGGTCGCCTGGCAGTTCTCCGCCCGCGACCACGCGGTTCGCGAGGCACGCGAACAGCGCACCCTGCGGATCATCGCTGTCTCCTTCTTCGCGCTCGCCGCGTACGTCACTGTCGACGCCGTCCGGGCGCTGACCGGTACCGGCGAGGCGGAGCAGTCGATCCCGGGCATCGTCATCGCCGCCCTCTCCCTGGCCGTGATGCCGTTCCTGTCCGCTGCCCAGTGCAAGGCCGGCCGCGAAATCGGCTCCGCCAGCGTGGTCGCCGACTCCAAGCAGACGCTGTTGTGCACCTACCTCTCCGCCGTCCTCTTGGTCGGCCTGGTCCTCAACGCCACGCTCGGCTGGTCCTGGGCCGACCCGATCGCCGCCCTCGTCATCGCGGCCATCGCGGTGAAGGAGGGCCGCGACGCCTGGCAGGGCAAGGGTTGCTGCGCACCCACCGTCGCGGCGGCGCCATCGGCCGGCGCCAAGGCGGACGCCTGCGGCTGCCGCCCCGGCTGCGACTGTTGCTGACTTCCCCCACCCACCGAGAGGACCCCGGTCGCTACCGGGGCCCTCTCCACGTTCAGGGTTGAGCGGATGGAGGGCCTTTACCCGGGGCCGTGGTCGGCACAGGCGCCTCCGGTTCTCGTGAACATCGACTCGGCGTGGCTCGGACCGCCTCCCGAGATGGTGAACAAGTGCTGTCGGAAGTCGTGAACAAAGCCAGATGGCCGTGACCCGGCATGCGCAGGTGTCGGAAGCTTGCGGGACAACCGGTTGAGTCACGGGCCGCTCACCGCGCCGAACCGGATCTTCTCTTTCCTCAGCATGGGCCCACCCGACCACGGGCCACTATGTCGCATCGCCTCACGTCTCTTCAGCCCGCCCGCCATCAGCGCACTGGCCCCCTGGATCGTCACCCTCGTCGACGACCTGCTCGACCGCGCGCTGGAGATGCGACATGTCGACCTGCTCACCGACTTCGCCTACCCCCTCTCGCTTCGCGTGGCCTGCGGCCTGTTCGCGCTGCCCGAAGAGGAGCAGCCGTGGATCCGCGAGCAGACACCACCGATCGCCCGACTCCTCGACCCGCCCTACGCCCTCGCCGACCACGACATGGCCGCAGCTCGCTCCGCAGCCACCGGATTCGTCGCCTACCTGCATCGGAAAATCAACGACCGACGCCGGCACCCCGGCCCGGACGCGCTCAGCGCTCTGATCCGCACTGATCCGCACTGATCGCCGAAGCCGACTCCGGGCCCACGCTGACCCGCCGCGACCTGCTCCCGATGTGCACCCTCCTGCTGATGGCCGACTGCGAGACCACCGCCAACATCATCACCAACGGCGCCCTCGCCCTGCTGCGTCACCCGGACCAACTCGCCATCGCCAGGGACAGGGTCACTGGCGGACAGTTGCCCAACACGGCCATGAACGAACTGCTGCGCTATGACTCCTCGATCCAGATCACCTTTCGCACGGTGCGGCGCCCAACCGTGATCGCGGGCACGACGCTCGCCCAGGGGACCCCGGCAGCCCTGCTGATCGGGTCGGCCGATCACGACCCCCGCGTGTTCGTCCGCCCCGACCGGCTCGACATGGACCGCGCACCCAACCCGCACCTGAGCTTCGGCGCAGGCATCCACTACTGCCTCGGTGCGCCTCTCGCCCGGCTGGAAGCCTCGCTGGCCCTCGGCCGACTACTCGCCCGGACACGCGGCATCGAGCCAGCCCACAGCGCGGTCCGGCTCAAGGACATCACCGCCGCCATCCGAGATGTGCAGGCGCTGCCCGTCGCCCTCACCGCCGCCTGATACACGCCCTCGACGAAGGGATCCACCACCCACCATGGTGTCCGTCAGCCCCCAGCGACGGCAGCACCCTCCCGCTGCCCGGTCATGGCCTCACGCATGGCTGGTGACCGGCGACCCCGCGACCTGGGACGCGTCCACGGCCTTCAGAACACTGCGGGAGCAGGCACCCGTCCAACAGGTCGTACTGCCCGGAAACCTCGGCACCTGGCTGATCACCGACGCCGCCCAGGCACGTCAGGCGCTGGCCGACGCACGTCTGGCCCACGACATGCGCCGGCTTCCCGACCCCCGCATGGGCTTCGGCGGCTACCGCTACCCCGACGACATCTTCTCCGCCGAAGGACGGCACCCGCTCAACAGCGACGGCACAGCCCACCACCGTCTGCGGAATGTCCTCGCTCCTCTGCTGTCCCGCATGGCTGCGCGACGATGGAAGCCGTTCATCGCCCAGACCAGCGCCGCACTCCTCGACAGCATGGCCACAAACCGCCCGACCCGACCTGGTCACCGACTACGCCCGTCCGCTCGCCGTCCAGGCCACCGCGGCACTCCTCGGCAACCCGGCCGGAGCGCAGCACCACCTGAGCAGCCTGACCCTGGCGACGATCAGGGCCGTCGATCCCGAAGGCCCTGCCGTCCGCAGACAGCGGACCGACTGTTCGGGCTGTGGGCACACACCATCGGCGAGAAACGGCGCAAACCCGGCGACGACCTCCTCACCCATCGCATCCTCGCCCACAGCCAGGGACACCTCTCGGCAGAGGAACTCGTCTCCGTGGCCTGGGGGCTCTTCTCCGGCGGCATCTCGCCCACCACCACACTGATCGCCTCCGGAGCGATCGAAATCATGCGGAAGCCCGAACCACGCCAAGCCCTCCGCGACGAAACCGCCGCTGCCCGCCTCACCGAGGAACTGCTCCGGATCACCAGCCCCTTCCCGGCCTCCGTCTGGCGCTTCGCCCCCGACGACGTCCCCCTCGCCAACGCCGTGATCCCCCAGGGAGCGGTGGTGATGGTCGCCTTGGCCGCCGCCAACCGCGACCCGCTGCCCTTCCCCGAACCCGACACCGCGCGCCCCCCGCCGGCCCACCAGCTACAACCAGGCCGTCCACCTCGCCGCAGCCCGGTCCGCGCACGCATCGAACCAGGCGCTGACCTTCGCCATTGCCAGCAGCTTCGACCTGCCCGGCCCCATCGATCTGCCCGCCCTCGAAGCCGCCCTGCTGCACCTGGCGCAACGGCACGAGGTACTCCGTACCCGCTGCCAGCCCACCGCATGGGGCGTCTCCGTCCAGATCTGCATACCGGACGAGACACAGCTCGAACACGTCGAGACAGGGCCCCTCACCTCGCGGGCCGCCACCCGCACCCACCTGCGCCAGTTGCTCCGGCAGGTGAACCCGGTCACGGGGCCCCTGGTGGTCATGGGAGCCGTCGTCCGCGAGGACTCGACCACCGTCCATGTCGTCTACGACCACCTGGTGGCCGACGTACTGTCCGCCCCGACCACCGTCGCAGACCTCACCCGCGCGTACGAAGACTTCACCCAAGAACGCCGGCCCGACCCCATGCCCCCGGGCAGCTGCCTGGACTTCGCACACGAGGAACGCACCTACGACCAGGCACTGCGCGCACAAGACGAACAGCTCCGGCACTGGCGTGACTTCGGCACACGCGGCATGGGGTTTCTCCCCGTCTTCCCCCTCGACCTCGCCGTCCAGCCAGGCCGCCGGTACCCGCCAGCCAACCGGACCCGTAACCTGCTGCCCGCTCGCCTGACGCAGCAGCTGGAAACAGAGTGCCGCTCAACCGGCGCGGACCAGGCCAGTACTCCCACTCCGTCGGCTGGTTCGTCAACGCCGTACCCGTCGAGGTCCCCGCCCCGCGCCACGCCCCTTTCACCACTCTGATCGCCCGGCGGCGTCGTGAGCTTATCTCCTTGCACCGTCGGCAATTCCGGGTTGCTCATTCATGCATGGAATTCAGGATGCACCGAAAAGGGGAAATGCGTTCAATGGTGGCATTGCAGTCGCAGTGCATCAACACTATGCGCGCGGCGAGTGCTCGCACCCGCCGCGCGCGGAAGTTTTCCGCCTTTCTGCCTGTTGTATCAACAATTCAGGCAGTTGGCATGGCAGCCCGGGTCCTTTTGCGGCTTCGGGTAAGGCTGGACTCGGTGATGGTGAAGCCAGCAGTCGTTGTCTCCGCCATTGGGCAGAATCATCTCCGGGATCCGGTCGCAGCCGCTGACGGTTGCAGGGCTCCGGTTGTACGGGCCGAGAGACAGTTCGGGGAACCGTGCCGGGCTGATGACGTGTCCGTTGTCTTCGACGGGCTGCAGCAGCCACAGCTGCGAGAGTGAGCGGATCGAGTTGTTGTCCCTGTCGTCGGTCGGCTCCTGGAACAAGATGGGCTGGTCGATGGGCCGCTTGTGCTGGTCATTCTCGTCGACCTTGATCGCCATGACCTGCTCGCTGCCAACATTCTTGATCCGGTAGGCCACCGTACCGTCCGAGGTGAGCAGGTAGGGCTCGACCGTCCAGAGGGCGTCCTTGTCTTCCTCCTTTTTCCCGGTCAAGGTCTCTTGTGTGAGTTGGAGGTCGCCGGACTGCTTGAAGTAGCTTCCGCTGAGCCTGTGCTGGAATACGACAGGCTGCCTCAGACATGCTGTCGCGACGAGCGTGTTGACGGGATCGTAATACATGCACCCTCCCAGGGTGGTCGGTGATTTTGCGACAGAATCGTTGGTAGCGAAACGGATCGACTACCTATTTGCCGCTCTAATTCGGTTGTCCCCGACATGTGAATTGCTAACCGGGAAATTCGGGGGCGCACGGTCACTTAATCAGCGCTCATGTGATGATCATTTCTGCGCCCTGCAAGCAGCTCGAAGGGAGGCAGCGCGGGGCTTGGTGACCACTGATCTTGCAGAATGAGATCTGAGTCTGCCCTTTCGGCTGGGATAGTGCTCAGTGGTTCGACGGAACGGCTTGCCCTGCCTGCGCGTTGGCTCGACAGGACTTGACAGGACTTCAGGGAGAGAACTTTGTCGAGTTGGAGCTTCCCGTCGGCGCGGGCGGTCGGACGCAGGGCGGCCTGGTACCGCGGAGACTGCCACGTCCACTCCCTCCGTCCACTCGGACGGGGAACTCACCCCTGAGGAGTTGGCCGTTCGGGCGCGCGCCGCGGGGCTCGACTTCATCGCCACGACGGAGCACAACTCAGCCGCGGCCCCCGGCGCGTGGGGGCATCTGGCCGCCGATGACTTCTTGATCGTCCTTGGTGAGGAAGTGACCACGAAGACCGGGCACTGGCTTGCGCTGGGCATCCATCCCGGCGAAGTCGTCGACTGGAACCACCAGATCAGGGACGGACTGGTTGATAAGTGCCTCGACCAAGTACATCGAGTAGGGGGTCTGTGCGTGGCCGCGCGCCCGCACGCGCCCTACCCGTCGGGCGTCTTCATGTTTCCCTTCCGGGGCTTCGACGTGGTGGAGGTGTGGAACGGCCTGTGGGCTTCGGACCGGTCCTGGAACGCTGACAACGAGGCCGCCCTGGCGGAGTGGGGGCGGAGCCTCGCGGCAGACATCGGCACAGGCGCGTGGCGGCCCGCGATGGGCAACAGCGACACCCACTTGGAAGGGCAGATCGGCACCCCTCACACCGTCGTCTTCGCCGAGGAGCTGAGCACCGAGGCGGTCCTGGCCGGAATCCGTGCCGGCCACAGCTGCGACCCCATCCGGTCCACCCCCTCGATGCCGACTACGAGCCGTGGTCAGGCGGACGCTGCGTACACGGTCGCGCTGCTAGACTTGGCGAAGGCGCGGACGCATACGCGGCGCGGCGCGGCGCGGCGGCGACAGTTCGCCGAGTTCGATGAGCTGTCGCCGTACGGCAAGCCGCGCGGACCTGCCACAGGACGAAGGCGGGACGGCGAGCACCGGGCGCGGCCCACACGTGGCCGCGCGATGGCCGTACCGCGGCCCGGCTGCTGGTCCAGCGCATCGCACAGGGAGGCGAGGGAGACGCCGAGCGCGCCGTGTTCCCGGCTCAACGGCTCAACCGGTGCTACGAAGAACGCACGCCGCCGCCCCAGGTGCCTGACCCGTTCGCTTCGGGGACCAGGACGACGTGCGCGGTGGGTGTCGTGGTGCTGTCGGCCGTGGCGATCAGCAGGTGGCGGCCGGCCCGGGCCGGGTGGAGGACGTAGCGGCCCTGACTGTCGGTGTAGGCCACGTCCGCCTGAGTGCCGGCCGGATCTATCAGGGCCACCGGGATGTGGGGCAGCGGGTTGCCGATGCTGTTGCGTAGTTGTCCGTGTATCAGGTTGTCGCCGGTGGGCAGGGGCAGTCCGTCGCCCAGCGCCGCGCGCAGTCGCCGGGCGGCGTCCCGGGCTTCCGGGGTTGCCCAGTCGGCGGGCAGGCCACCGGGCGGGGGCGGGGTCCCGTGTGCTGCCGCCTCGGCGAGGGTGTTCATGGCCTGGGCGGCACGGGCCCGATCGGTCGCGGACAGCGGCCGGGCGGCCAGCTGGAAACCGAGGTCTTGCAGGGCGAGGAAGGCGGGCCGCAGGGCGAGTGCCCCCTGCGGGGGTCGGATGTCACCGAGCACTTGGCGAAAGGCGTTGCCGGTGTTCTGCACAGCGGTGAGTACGGTGCGCCGCCGGATGCGCTCGGCATGCGGGCCGGAGGCCTCGGTGGTCAGGGCTCGGATGGATGCGGCCAGTTGCCCGCGTAGCAGGACGGGATCCGGACGCCGCCACAGTGCGAGTACGGTCAGGACGGCTACCGCGCAGCCGAGGGCGGTGGTCAGCAGTCGATCGTCGAGCATGGGCAGGTAGGGGCCGGTGCCGCCATAGGACAGGGGCAGGACGCCCGGAGTGAGCACCGTCATGGCGAGAGCTGAGTTCTTGGCCAGGAACGGCTGGGCGAGACCGACCAGGATCGGGGCGAGCAGCACCACCGTGAGTTCGGCGGGGTGCGGGGCGAGGACCGCTGCGGTGGCGCCCAGTCCGAGTAGGGTGCCCAGGCAGCGCTGCACCGCGCGGTTGACGGTGCCGATGCTGCCGGGCGCGAGCACGACCGAGCCCGCCGCGATCATGGCCCAGTCCGGCCGGGTCAGCCCGGCCAGGTGGGCGAGCCCACCGGCTGCCAGTACTGCGCCGCCGGTTCGCATCGCGTACCGCCAGGCGTATGAGTGCCCCCGGGCTCCGGCGCCCAGGGCTGCCCACAGGGACGGGTAGCGGGCGCTGTCCACTGGGTGGTGCCCGGCGGGTGTGGGGGCGTCCAAGGACCGTCGGGCGTCGGCGAGTGCTTGGTGCAGACGTGCTGTCGCGTCGGTCGGCGCGCTGACCTGGGAGGCAGGCACCCGGTCGCCGCCCTGGGAGGCAGGTACCTGGTCGCCGCCGTGGGAGGTAGGCACCGGGTCACTGTCCTGGGAGGCAGGCACCGGGTCACTGTCCTGGAGCGAGGCTTGTGTCGGCCTCAACGGGCCGCGCCGGGCCTGCTGTGCCAAGCGCTGTGCCGTGTCGGAGGCGGCGGCGTGCCAGGTGTTCAGCGTGGACCGGTGTGTGGTGCGCGGCAGCGCTCCGGCGGCTGCCACTGCGGTGGCTGCGTACTGGCAGAGGTCCACCAGGCGTTGCCATTCTCCGCTGCGCCGCGTCCCGTTGGTGGCTCCGCGGCGAACGGCCTCCCAGGCCGCGTCCAGGTCGGTGACCGCAGCGTGGCGGGCGGCTTCCCGCTCGCCATCCGCAGCCGTGATGAGGGCTGCGAGGGAGTGGTAGGCGCGGGCTGCCGCTCGGTATTCGGCGGCTCGCCCCACGGCCAGCGTCTCCAAGATGTTGATCAGCAAGCCGGCGGCGGCTCCGGCTGTGACCCAGCCGAGCAGGGGCGGCAATTGGCCGGTCGTCACCGGGACTGTGCTGCACAAGGTGTAGGCGAGCAGATAGAGAAAGCCCCCTGGCGGCGCGGCCCGGAGGGTCAGGCAGAGGTAGTAGCAGCCGGTGGTGAGCGCCGCGCCTGTGCCGATCAATGCCCATGGGGAGGCGTGCCAGGCGGAGAGTGAGAAGCCGGCCATGGCCGACAGGACGAGGGCGACGCCCGCGACGGGGGTCAGCCGTCGGCGGTGGGCCCCGGGCATGTGCTGTTCCAGCATCACGTTCCAGCTGCCGATGAAGGCGGCCAGCCCGGCGGTGAGTCCTGCGGCCTCGTACCCGCCGATGAAGACCGCGGCGCCTGACGCGGCCACCAGCAGTGCCTGGCCCCACCGCCACGGGCCCGGATTCAGGGCCAGCACGCCGCGGAGCGTGAATCGGCCCACCGGCGGCGCCTGGAGGCTGTGGTGGCCTCGACCAGTCAGCGAGATCGCCCCCCAACTATAAGGAACCTTACTTAGGTAAGCCTAACACCTCTGTTGCGGGGGAGCTGGTTAGGCTGCCGCCATGCGGCAAAGCGATGTGGGAACGAGTGACGCCTGGCGGGCGGGGGTGCTCTTGCGCCAGGTTCACCAGCGCAAGCATCAGGCGATCGACGCAGCGCTGGCGCCACGCGGCACCTCCATGTCGCAGTACGTGGTGCTGCTGGCGATCGCCGAGCACCCGGACGCCTCTTCGCACGAGGTGGCGGCGCACACCGCGCAGACGGACCAGTCGGTGGGCGCCATGCTGCGCCGGCTGGTGGACGATGGACTCGTGGAGCGGACGCACGGCAACGGGCGGCTCTATCGGCACCGGCTCAGCGCGCGCGGGCGCGAGCTGGTGGAGCGCTGCGAGGGCCCGGTGCGCACGGTGCTCGCCGAGGAGTTCTCCGCGTTGGGCGCCGAGGAAGTGGCACAGCTCAGGGAGCTGCTGGAGAGGCTGTGACCTGCGTCCCGCCCCGGGTCTCCCCGGGTGGATCGGGGTCGGGGTGTGCACACCTGAACGGCTCTCAGCGCCTGTGTCGGGCCGGGGTGTGCTCGGCGGCTACCCATGGCACCGACGTAGCCAGCCCGTGAGCGCAGCGCCTGGAGCAGGGCGGGGACGTCGAACTCGGGGCCGTGTGGCCCGACTGCGCGGTACCGCAGAACTCGTACCCCTGTGTGCCGACCGGCCGCGGCGCGGACCCCCAGTATGCCACCACCGTGGCCAGGACACAGGCGGTGCCGTGGCGATGCCAGGCGATGACCTGGTCGAGGACGTTCCGCATGATCGGCTCCCTCCGCGTCGTCGCGGCGTCAACCCCTGACCGGAGGCCAACCGGGGGTTGACAGCATCGCCGTTCCGGGCATCTCCTGTCTAAGGCTCCTTATAGTTTAGCGCTTAGCCATTTCATGCGGGGCCGACCGGCCCGAGCAGGAGGATCAGGTGGTGCAATGAAACCCGGCCCCTTCGACTACCTCGCACCGACGACACTGACCGAGGCGCTGCGGCTGCTCTCCGACCCCGAGCGGGACAGCAAGGTGCTGGCCGGCGGCCAGTCACTGATCCCGATGCTCAGCATGCGTTTGGCCCGCTCCGAGCTGCTGGTCGACATCACCCGCATCGCCGAGCTGGACCGGCTGGACGTGGACACGGACGGGGCACTGCACATCGGTGCCGCAGTGCGGCAGTCCGCGGTGGCCGCCGACCCTGCGGTCCGCGCCGGATGGCCGCTGCTCGCGGCGGCCATCGAGCAGATCGGACACCCCCAGCTCCGCAACCGCGGAACCGTCTGCGGCAGCCTGGTGCACCATGACCCGGCCGCCGAACTTCCCGCGGCGGCACAGGCACTTGACGCGCGCTTCACCGTTGCCCGGATGGACGGCAGGCGGAGCGTTGCGGCCGGGGACTTCTTCCTCAGCACCTTCGCCACCGCTGTGGAGCCGGAGGAGATCGTCACCGAGACAGTCATCCCGCCTCTTCCCGCGGGGACGGGCTGGGCCTTCTGCGAACTCGCCCAGCGTCGCGGCGACTTCGCCGCGGTCGGCCTCGCCGTACTGCTGCGGGCCGAGGGCGCCGCGGTCGGCTCCGCGCGCATCGTCTACTGCGGTGTCGGCAGCACCCCGGTACGCGTGCCGGAGGCCGAAGGCGCCCTGACTGGCCAGGAGTTCGGCGACACGGCAGTGGCGGACGCGGCACGGGCGGTCAGCTCCGTCCTCGACCCGCCCGGGGACGTACACGCCAGCGGCCAGTGGCGGCGGGAGGCAACGGAGGTCCTGCTCGTCCGGGCCCTCACGGAAGCATGGGAGCGCACCGCATGAACACCCCTGCCAGCCCTGCCAGCCATCGCCGAGCCGAGCAGCCACCGCTGCCGGAGCCCACGGCGTGGCATGAGATCCACCTCACCGTCAACGGCGATCCGGTCGTCGCCCAAGTGGAGTCGCGGCTGCTGCTCAGCGACTTCCTGCGGCAGCGGCTGGGCCTGACGGGCACGCACGTCGGCTGTGAGCACGGCGTCTGCGGGGCCTGTACGGTGCTGATGGACCGCGTCCCGGTCCGTTCCTGTCTCACCCTCGCGGTGCAGGCCGCCGGCGCCGAGGTGCGCACCGTGGAGGGTCTCGCCGAGGACGGCGAGCCGCTCGGGCCGGTGCAGCGCGCCTTCCACGAGCAACACGGCATGCAGTGCGGTTTCTGCACCCCCGGCTTCGTGATGACCTGCACCGCCCTGACCGAGCGGGCCGAGCGCCCGGACGAGGAGACGGTGGCCGACGAGCTCAGCGGCCACCTGTGCCGGTGCACCGGCTACCAGAACATCCGCGCCGCGGTGCGCCAAGCGCTCGACGAGAGCTTCGGCCCCCAGGAGGCACGATGAACATCCCCCACAGCGACGCCCCTCACGGCGACTCCCCCCACGGCGACACCCCGCACGGCGGAGCATCCGACGGTCCCTGGATCGGTCGCGGCCTGCCCCGCGTCGAGGACGAACGCCTGCTGCGCGGGCACGGCCGCTATGTCGACGACATCCGGCTCCCGGGCACGCTGGAGGCGGCCTTCCTGCGCAGTCCGCACGCGCACGCCAGGATCACCCGGATCGACGCGGAGGCCGCCCGCGCCATGCCCGGTGTACGCGCCGTCTACACCGCCGCCGAGACCGCCGCGCTCCCGCCGGTCGTCAACGAGGCCGAACTGCGGGTCCCCGAGCCCCTCGCGCTGGCGCTGAACCCGCTCGTGCGCAAGCTGCCCTACCCCGTGCTCGCCGACGGACGCGTCACCTTCTGCGGCCAGCCGGTGGCCATGGTGATCGCGGAGAGCCGCTACCTCGCCGAGGACGCGCTGGAGGCCATCGAGGTCGACTACACACCCCTGCCGGTGGTGGTCGACCCGGACGAGGCGCTGCTTCCCGGTGCCCCACTGATCGAGGAAAGCTGGGGAGACAACCTGGCGCTGGAGGCCGCCACCTCGGTCGGCGACGCGGACGCGGCATTCGCCGGCGCCGCCGTGGTGGTCGAGGAGGAGTTCCACGCCCACCGCTATGTCGCCTCCCCCATCGAGACCCGGGCCGTGCAGGCCGCTCCGGGCGCGTACGACGGGCGCATGACGGTGTGGTCCAACACCCAGACCCCGCACCGGCTGCGCGACCACCTCGCCCGGGCACTGCGGCTGGCCGCCGAGGCCGTGCACGTGATCGCGGCAGACGTCGGCGGCGGCTTCGGCCAGAAGGGCATCATCTACGCCGAAGAGGTCCTCATCCCCTACGCCGCACACGAGTCGGGTGTGCCCGTGCTGTGGCGGGAGGACCGCAACGAGAACCTCACCGCGGCCTCCCACGCCCGCGAGCAGGTGCACCGGATCGCGCTCGCCGCCGACGCCGACGGAAAGCTCCTCGGCCTGCGCGACGACTTCGTGGTCAACTTCGGTGCGGCCACCTTCACCGGACTGGTCGTGCCCTACAACTCGGTCGTCCACCTGCTCGGCCCCTACCGGGTGCCGAACGTGGACATACAGGTCCGCGCAGCCCTCACCAACACCGCGCCCACCTCCCCTTACCGCGGCGCCGGCCGCCCGGAGGCCGTCTTCGCCATGGAGCGGGCCCTGGACCGGCTGGCCCGGAAACTCGGCATGGAACCGGCCGAGCTGCGCGCCCGGAACCTGATCACCCCCCGGGAGCTGCCCTACCGCACCGGGCTGCTCGACCGAGCCGGCGACCCCCAGGAGTACGACTCCGGCGACTTCCCGGAACTGCTGCGCCGGGCCGTGGAGATGGCCGACCTGCCCGGGGTGCGCAAGCGCCAGGCCGAGACCGCGGCGGCGGGCTCGGACCACCGGGTCGGCGTCGGCTTCGCGGTCTATCTGGAGGCCACCGGTCTCGGCCCGTTCGAGTCAGCGCGCGCCTCGGTACTGCCCGACGGGCGGGTACGGATCGCCCTGGGCACCCCCTCGCAGGGGCAGGGCCACCGCACCAGCATGGCCCAGATCGCCGCGGACGCGATCGGCGTCCCCTTCGCCGCCATCGACGTGGTCGGCGGCGACACCGACACCGTGCCGCACGGGGTGGGCACCATCGCCTCACGCGCCCTGGTCACCGCGGGCAACGCCACCCATCTGGCCGGGCTCCGGCTCCGCGAGCGCATCCTGGCCGCGGCGGCCGACCGACTCGGCGTCCCCGCCGGAGAGCTGACCTTTGACGAGAGCGCCGTCCAGCACTCCGGATCCGGCGTCCGCGTCGGCCTGGCGCAGCTCGTCTCCGACGGCCGCGAGCTCAGCGAGACCGCCTACTTCCGCCCGCCCGGCTTCACCTTCTCCAGCGGGGCCAGCGCCGTCGTGGTGAACGTCGACACCGCCACCGGGCACGTCGCCATCGAAAAGTACGCGGTGACCCACGACGCCGGACGCCTCGTCAACCCCGTGATCGCACACGGACAGGTAGCCGGCGGCATCGCGCAGGGCATCGCCGGGGCCCTGTACGAGGAGATGCGCTACGGCCCGGACGGCCAGCCCGCCACCACCACCTACATGGACTACCTCGTCCCCACCTCCGCCGAGATCCCCGACGTGCAACTGGCCGAGATCACCACACCGAGCACGCTCAACGCACTCGGGGTCAAGGGGCTCGGCGAGGGAGGAGCCATCGCCCCGCAAGCCGCCATCGCCAACGCCGTCGAGGACGCGCTCGCTCCGTTCGGCGTGGTGGTACGGCGCGGTCCGCTCACTCCGGACCGCATCCGTGACCTCCTGCGCCAGGCATCCCGCGCCACCACATCGCCCACCGTCTGAACACCCTGGGAGGACCACCGTGCAACTCGAGAACCACTTCACCGTCCCGGTCCCGCTCGGCGACACCTGGAAACTCTTCCAGGACATCGGCGCCGTCGCCCCGTGCATGCCCGGCGCGGTCCTGGACACGGTCGAGGACGACAGCTTCACCGGCCGGGTCAAGGTAAAGGTCGGCGCCGTCCAGATGAGCTACCGCGGCCAGGGCACCGTCAGCCGTGACGAGACCGAGCACACCGTCACCCTCGACCTCAGCGGCAGCGAGACCCGCGGAGCCGGAACCGCCGCGGCCAAGGTCACCGCCCAGCTCGCCCCTGACGGGGACCACACCCAGGTCACCGTCCGCACCGACCTCGACCTGACCGGCCGGCCCGCCCAGTTCGGCCGCGGCATCCTCGCCGACGTCGCCGACCGCCTCGTCCAGCAGTTCGCCGCCAAGCTCGCCGAATACCTCAGCACGCGTCAACCGGCAGGCGACGGGGGCGACACCACTCCGGCAGGGGTGAACGCCTCCGCCACCGCCGGACCCGCGCCGTCCGAGCCCGAAGCCCTGGAACTGGGCGCCGCGGTGCTCCCCGTCCTCGCCAAGCGCGCCGCCAAGCCCGCCGCGGCCCTCACCGGCGCCGGCCTGCTGATCTGGCTCCTGACACGTATGCTCCGTCGCTCCGCCCGCGCCGACTGATCCGCGCGATCCGGTACTGCTCGCCGAGGGGATCGAGCGGATCGAGCGGGCCGGATGGGAGGCCGCCGTCCAGGTAGCGCCGGGGACTGGTGCCGACGGTGCGACGGAACGCGGCCAGGAAGGCGCTGGCCGTGGCGTAGCCCACGGCGTGCGCGGCGTGGGAGACGGAGTGGCCCTCGGCGAGCAGCGGGAGCGCCGCGCGCAGCCGCATGTGGGTCCGCCAGGTCTCGAAGCTCATGCCGGTGTCCCGCACGAACAGCCGGGTCAGGGTGCGCCGGCTGGCTCCCGCGGCCCGCGCGTGGGCGTCCAGGCTCCGGGGGTCCGCGGGGTCGGCGAGGAGGGCTTCCGTCACGACGCGGACCCGCGGGTCGGTCGGGTGCGGTACGTCGATGGGGGTGGCGGGCAACGGGTGCAGCAGGTCCAGCACGACGGCCTCGGCCCGCAGCCGGGCGCCGTCGGCCAGGTCCGTCCGGGCGAGGTGGGCGATCAGGTGGGCGAGCAGCCCGTCGACGCCGACCGGTGTGGGCTCTGCCCAGTCCAGTCCGCAGCGTTCGGGTTCGAGGTAGAGGCTGCACAGCACCGCGTCCCGGGTGGCGCCTGTCCGGTGGACGACACCGGCCGGCAGCCACAGCGCGCGGGTCGGCGGCAGCACCCAGTGGGCGTCGCCCACGGCCACGCCGAGTACGCCGCGCCGAGTCCAGGCCAACTGGTGCTGCGGATGGCTGTGCGGCTCCAGCCACTGTCCGGGGGACAGCGGGAAGTGTCCGACGACGATCGCCCCCACCCCGGGCGGGACGGCACCCACGACTGCGTTCATACCGCCAACGTATGTCCCCAAGCCGACATGATCTGGCCCCGTCGCGGATAGTGGCCGGGCAGGGCCGTTACTTAGCGTTGCCGCATGCTGGTTTCCCCGTCGTACACCCACCAGGCGAGCCCGTCCGTGCCGCCGGCCGGAGCCGCATCATGACGCCACCGCCACCGCCACCGCCACCCTCACCGCCACCGTCACCCTCACCCTCACCGCCACCGGCGCCGCCGCTCCCGCTCTCCGGCCGCCGTGGCGCCGCGCTCGTCGTGCTGTGCTGCGTGCAGTTCATGCTCGTCCTGGACGACAACGTGGTGAGCGTCGCGCTGCCGAGCGTCCGGGACGACCTCGGGTTCGGTACCGCGGGTCTCGCCTGGGTCGTGAACGCCTACTTCCTCGCGTTCGGTGGACTGCTGCTCCTGTTCGGCCGCGCCGCCGACCTGTTGGGGCGTCGCCGCGTGTTCTGGTGCGGAGTGCTGCTGTTCGGCGCCGCGAGTACGGTCTGCGGGCTCGCCCAGGAACCCTGGCACCTGGTGGCGGGACGGTTCGTCCAGGGCGCGGGCGCGGCGATGGCGTCTCCTGCCGCCCTGTCGCTGATCACCCTGCTGTTCCCGGCCCCGGCGGAGCGCGCCAGGGCGCTGGGCGTGTGGGGCGGTATCGCCGCGCTGGGCGGCACGTCGGGGTTGCTGATCTCCGGTGCGCTGACCGGTTTGGCATCGTGGCGCTGGATCTTCCTGATCAACGTGCCGGTGGCGGTCGCCGCCGCGGTGCTGCTGCCGCGTCTGGTGGCCGAGAGCCGGGCCACCCGTACGGCGCGACTGGACGTCCCCGGTGCGCTGCTGGGCACCGGCGCCGTCTGCTGTCTGGTCCACGGTGTGCTGCGGGCGGGTGCCACCGGCTGGGGCGATCCCGTTGCCGGTGCCGGCTTGCTCCTGGCCCTGGTTCTGGCAGCCGTCTTCGTCATGGTCGAGAGGCAGCGGAGCGAACCGTTGGTTCCGCTGCCCTTCATCGCCTCCCGCACCCGTGCGGGGGCGAATGGCCTGACCCTGCTGTTCTCCGCGGCGTTCTACGCCATGGCCTTCCTGTTGATGATCCAGCTCCAGACCGAGCTCGGTTACGGTCCGCTCCGGGCGGGTGTCGCCTACCTGCCCTACTGCGCGGGCATCCTCGTCGGAATGTGGCTCTCCTCCCGCGCGGTGGCCCGGCTCGGGACGCGTGCCACTCTCTTCGTCGCGTTCCCGGTCAGCGCGGCCGGGCTCCTCCTGCTGTCGGGGGTGAGTGCCGACGACGCGTACGCGTCCGGGGTCCTGCCCGGCATGCTCGTCACCAGCCTGGGGTGCGGCCTGAGCCTCCCCACGCTCACCGTCGCCGCACTCGACGGCACCACGGAGGAGGACGCGGGCCTGGGGTCGGCCGTGCTCAGCACCGTCCAACAGGTCGGCGGCGCCCTGGGGGTGGCGTCACTCGTCGCCCTGGCCGCGCACCACGGCAGCGCGACGGCAGGGTTCTCGGCCGCGCTCACCGTCGCCGCCGTTCTCCTCACGCTCGCGGCCGTCCTCGGTGTGCCCTTGCTCGCGCGCCGGCCGGTGGACGCCACCCGGGACACCCGGCACCCGCTGCCGGCCGACCCGCATACTCCGATTTCCGGGGGCATGAGTGGGGATGCGGGAGACCGGTAGTACCTGCCGCGGGTTCGGCGGGACGGCAAGGACATCCGCCACTGAGCCTTTCCCCACCTCAGGTTGAGGCGTGACGAAGGACGGGGATGGTCTTCACGATGGCGCCGACCCGGTTGGGAGCTACAGGGGAGCTGCGCACCGGCCGGTGACCGGTCGGTGCGGGCTCGGTCTACCGGTTCGCGGCTTCGCGAGAGGCGATCCGGTTCGTGCGACCGACCGCGCGGCCCACCGCGTTGCGCACCGCGAGGCCCGGCCCGGTGCGGGGCACCATGAGCCTGGAGAGCAGACCGACGCGTCGCTGTCGCGGACCTACCTCACGGCGGAGACGGGACTCGTAGGCGGCGAAGGCGCGGGCGTGGTCACCGGGTTGGGCGGCGAGCTCTTCCGCGAGGGCGTACGCGCCCGCCATTGCCATGCTGGACCCGTCGCCCAGCAGGGCTGTCGCCGCCGCCGCGTCCCCGAGCAGTACGACCCGTCCGCGGGACCACGAGGGCACCCGGACGGTGGTCAGGGGGTCGAAGAACGGAGCCGGGTGGTCGAGGAAGGCTGCCACGAGTTCCGGTGCCCGCCACCGCACGTCGGCGTAGGCGTCGGCCACGGTCTGCTTGTGAAGGGCGATGTTCTTGCGGTCGCGGGGCGCCGACTGTGCGGCCCGGAAGGTGAAGATCGCGAGCGGGGTGATCCGCGAGGGGTGGAGGACCAGCATCCGGTTCGGCACGGTCAGCATCGTCATCTCGGTCGGGTCCTCGATGGCGTCGGGTTCCAGCGGGACGGTCGCGCCGTACAGGCCCAGGTCACTCGCGAACTGCCGCTCGGGGCCGAATACCAGGCGCCGTACGGTGGAGTGCATCCCGTCGGCACCGACGACCAAGTCGAAGCGCCGTGGCGCGGACCGCCGGAAGGTGACGTCCACCCCGCCTTCGTCCTGGTCGAGAGCGGTGACCGTGTCGTCGAACAAGAACTCGGCCTCGGTCTGCGCCGACCGGTGCAGTACCTCGGACAGGTCGGCTCGGGTCACCTCGACCGTCGGCGCCTTGTCCGAGGTGAGTGGGGACCGCAGGATTCGCCTGCCGGCGGGGTCGAGCAGGGTCAGCGACCGATTGCGGGTGGCGAGCTCGCGGAGCTGCGGGAGGATGCCCATGCGCTCGGCGACCGGGATCGCGGGCCCCTTCACGACGATCGCGCTGCCACCGGAGCGCAGCTGCCGGGCGTGTTCGACGACCGTCGGCCGGTATCCATTCCGGGAGAGCCAGTAGGCGAGTGCGGGCCCTGCGATTCCGGCACCGACTATCAGCACCTTGGGCTTCTTCATGACGATGACCTCTCGGAGTGTCGATGACCAGGTCCCCGGCGAGTGCCGGGGCCGGGCCTGAGGGAGCGGCGGCACGGGGCAGCGCACCCCCGGCAAGGTACGAAGGATTTCGTACCTCAGCACAGCATGCCCTTCAGGTACGATGCAAGTCATACCTGAAGGAGGTGCGGCGTGGCCGGGAGGAACCTGGTCGGCCCGGAGGCCGATGCGCTCGATCTGGGTGCGGTGTTTCGCGCCCTCGCCGACGAGCACCGTCGTTCGGTGATGACGGAGTTGGCCGCCGACCGCAGCGACAGCGAGCGGGGCTGCAACTCGTTCGATCTTCCGATCTCGAAGCAGACCCAGACCCACCACTTCCGAGTCCTGCGCGAGGCAGGTCTCATTGACGAGATCGACTACGGCAACCGCAAGGGCATCCGACTACGACGCGCGGACATCGAGAAGAGATTCCCCGGGCTGCTCACGCTCCTGGGCTCAGAGTCCCCGGGCGGTACTGCCCTCGCTGAGCACAGCTGAGCACACCGGAGGGGAGTCCGAGTCGAGCCGCGAGCTCGGCCGCGTCCAGCCCGCGCCCGGCTCGCAGGGAGCCGGGCACGACGCGGGCACGCATGGATCGGTGTCGCTTCGACCACCGTCCCGCGCTCGTGATCGGCGCCGAACTCTTCCGCACGCCCCCTCACGCCCACACCCCAATTCCCTACTGGGGGCGCGGGGAGACTCTCTCCCCGGGTCAGCGGGCCGCCAACTGCTCACACGCGAAGATCCGTGCACTCGTCGAACAGGCCATCGCCCCTCATGCGCGAACTGCGATGCACTACCAGCCGTGTCACCGGCCTCGTCCAGGCCGCCCTCACCCTGCACCTGACATGCACGATCCGAGGTTGGAGAAGGCTCACTGGCTCACCCTCAGCGGCCCGGTCGGCGGCGAGGCGACCGGAGGCAGCGTGACCGCCGCGCAGCCTCTGCCGCGTCGGCGCGGGAACCGCCTCTCCCAAGGCCCGTCGTAGGATCGGATGCCGATATCGGGTTCGACATCGCGGGAGGTAGGTGCGGTGCGGGAGTTCCAGCGCGGCGCGGTGCGGCTGCACATTCTGCATCACGCGGCCGAGGAAGAGGTCCACGGTGCGTGGATGACCGAGGAACTGGCCCGCCATGGCTACCAGATCAGCCCCGGCACCCTGTATCCCGCCCTGCACCGGCTGGAGGCGGAGGGTCTCCTGGTCTCCGAGCAGCGCGTGGTCGACGGCCGCACCCGCCGCGTCTACAAGGCGACCGAGCCCGGCAGGAAAGCCCTCGCCGAGGATCGCGAAGCGCTCAGAGAGCTGGCCCGCGAAGTCCTCGGCGACGAGGCCCCGCAGGCCGGACGTCCGCAGGACGACCGCTCAACGCCTTGATCAGCCACGCGTGGCCACCACCCGGCGTACCGCGTAGGCGAGGGCCCCGAGAGCCAGGACCGCGGCTCCCGTCGTGACCGCGGACGCGGGGAGCGCGAAGGCCAGGACGAGGCAGCCCGCCAGCCCGAGGACAGGAACGCCCCGCGGCGGACGGCCCTCCTGAGGCGTAAGGGTGAGGGCGGAGGCGTTGGCGACGGCGTAGTAGACCAGAACTCCGAAGGAGGAGAAGCCGATCGCCCCGCGCACGTCCACGGCCGCGGCGAGGACGGCCACCACCGCGCCGACGACGAGCTCTGCACGGTGCGGCACCTCGGACTTCGGGTGCACGGCGGCCAGCGCGTGCGGCAGGTGGCGGTCGCGAGCCATGGCCAGGGTGGTGCGGGAGACGCCGAGGACCAAGGCCAGCAGCGAGCCGAGCGCCGCCACGGCAGCGCCCACCCGCACGACAGGCGCGAGCCGGCCGGTGCCCGCGGCGCGCACGGCGTCCGACAGCGGCGCAGTGGCCTCGGCCAGACCGCCGGGGCCGAGGACCGTGAGTGCGGAGACGGCGACGGCGGCGTAGACGACGAGGGCGATGCCGAGGGCGAGGGGTACGGCCCGGGGGATCGTGCGCTGCGGGTCGCGGACCTCCTCGCCCAGGGTGGCGATGCGCGCGTATCCGGCGAAGGCGAAGAAGAGCAGGCCCGCAGCCTGGAGCACGCCGCCGAAGGTGGCGTCGCCCCCGGGCTTCAGGCGGCCCGCGTCCGCGGCGGAGGAGGTGAGGGCAGCGGTCACCGTGGCGGCCAGCACCGCCAGGACGACGGCCACGATGGCCCGCGTGAGCCAGGCCGACTTGTGCACTCCGGCGTAGTTGACCGCGGTCAGCGCCACCACCGCGGCGACGGCGACCGCATGGGCCTGGCCGGGCCACACGTATGAGCCGACCGTAAGGGCCATCGCCGCGCAGGAGGCGGTCTTGCCGACCACGAACCCCCACCCCGCCAGGTAGCCCCAGAAGTCGCCCAGGCGTTCACGGCCGTAGACGTAGGTGCCACCCGAGGCGGGATAGCGGGCGGCGAGCCGCGCGGACGAGGTGGCGTTGCAGTAGGCGACCACGGCGGCCACGGCCAGACCGATCAGCAACCCGGAACCGGCCGCCCGGGCGGCCGGAGCGAGGGCGGCGAAGATCCCCGCGCCGAGCATCGACCCCAGGCCGATCACGACGGCGTCCGACACCCCCAGCCGTCGACGCAGCTCATCCGGGCTTCCGGCGGCGCTCGGCGGCCTGCTCATGACTCACTCCCCTGCGGGCACGGACCAACGGAACGCGATATCGGCTCACGATACGGGACCGTCGGGCTGCCGCCGAGAGCTCCTCTGCCGCGGACACACGCATGGCGACGCTCGCGCGCAGCGACTCCCCCGCGTGCTGTCAGGCACCCCCGGTGCCTGACAGCACCGCATGCTCCGCGCACACCGCTGCCCCGCGTGCTCCGGGCACACCGCTGCCCCGCGGATCCGGCACGCGCACGGGCCCGCAGCCGCCACTTCGGGGTGGTCTCAGTCGGGGCGCCGCCCCCTCACTCGGCCCGCCCCGGCAGGCCGGTCGGCTTCGCCGCGGCGAAGCGCTTGCGCCAGGCGAGAGCGACGTAGACCAGACCGATCAGCACCGGCACCTCGATCAGCGGGCCGACCACGCCGGAGAGGGCCTGTCCGGAGGTGACGCCGAAGGTGGCGATGGCTACCGCGATGGCCAGCTCGAAGTTGTTGCCCGCAGCCGTGAAGGCCAGCGTGGCGGTGCGGTCATAGGCCAGGCCCAGGCCCTTGCCGAGGGCGAAGGTGCCGAAGAACATCACCGCGAAGTACACGAGCAGGGGCAGCGCGATCCGGACGACGTCGAGCGGCTGGGAGGTGATCGTCTTCCCCTGGAGGGCGAACAGCACCACGATCGTGAACAGCAGCCCGTACAGCGCCCACGGCCCGATCCTCGGCAGCAGCCGGTTCTCGTAAGCGGCCCGGCCCATCTTCTTCTCGCCCCGGCGGCGGGTGAGGAACCCGGCCAGCAGCGGGACGCCGAGGAAGACGACGACGTTGAGGGCGATGTGCCACACCGGCGCATCCAGCCCCTGCCCCTGCCCCTCGCCGAGACCGAGCCACTGGGGCAGCAGGTCGAGGTAGAACCAGCCCAGCAGTCCGAACGCGATCACCTGGAAGACGCTGTTGAGGGCGACCAGGACAGCGGCTGCCTCCCGGTCGCCGCAGGCCAGGTCGTTCCAGATGATGACCATGGCGATACAGCGCGCCAGCCCGACGATGATCAGCCCGGTGCGGTACTCGGGAAGGTCCGGCAGGAAGATCCAGGCGAGGGCGAACATCACCGCGGGGCCGACGAGCCAGTTGACGACCAGCGAGGAGATCATCAGACGCCGGTCGCCGGTGACCGCGTCCAGCTTGTCGTAGCGGACCTTGGCCAGCACCGGATACATCATCACCAGCAACCCGATCGCGATCGGCAGCGAGATCCCGCCGATCTCGATGCTGCTCAGTGCGTCGTCGAGCCCGGGGATGAGCCGTCCCAGCCCCAGACCGACCCCCATGGCGATGAGGATCCACACCGCCAGGAAGCGGTCCAGCGTCGAGAGCTTCCCGACGATTCCGCCCTCCGCCGCTGCAGCGGCCGTGGTGGAGGGCGTGGTTTCCGTCCTGGTCACGGGCAGGGCCTCTTCCGGTCGGCGGCGATCGTGGTGCGTGCGGTCTCGGCCAGTTCGGCGAAGGCGCCGGCGAACGCCTCCAGGACCTGTGGGCGCAGCTTGTAGTAGACGAAGCGGCCACACGGCTCGGTCTCCACCACCCCGGCCTCGCGCAGCACCCTCATGTGGTTGGACAGATTCGTCTGCCGCGCGCCCGTCTCCTCGACCAGGTGCGTGGTGCACAGAGTCTCCCGGGCGAGCAGGGTGACGATCTGCAACCTGAGCGGGTCGGCAAGCACCCGCATCAGGTCGGTGTCGAGTGAAGTCAGCATGCGCTGACACTCTCACATCAGCACTCGCTGACACCAGCGGGCATTGATGTCACCCGCCGCTGATGTCACCGCGCTGACGAGAGGGAACGATCGCCGCGCACCGCCGCCTCCCCGGAGTCGGACGTGGCTGCGGAGGGCCGGCCTATGCGCACTTCGACGCGACGTAGACGGTGTTGGTGGACGCGCCACCTTGCAGGGGGTTGTCGAACGCCACGGTGTGGGCTTCCGCGCGCGGGAAGACCCCGGCAAGCGCCGTGCGGAACTGCTCGTCGGGCGGGTCGTTGGACCACAGCGCGAAAACGCCGTCGTCGTGGAGGTGGCCTGCCAGGCGGTGCAGGCCGTTCGGCTCGTAGAACGCGGCATGGCGCGGGTGCAGCACGTGGCGCGGCGAGTGGTCGATGTCCAGCAGGATGGCGTGGAAGAGGCGGCCCGGGGACTCCGGGTCGAACCCGTCGGGGTGGTCGGCGAGAGCGAAGAAGTCGCCATGGGTGAAGCGGCAGCGTGAATGCGCGGTCAGTTCGTCGCCGAGCGGGACCAGTCCTCGTTCGTGCCAGTCGATCACCTCCCCCAGCGCCTCGATGACGAGCAGTGAGCGCGTGCGCTCGTCGTTCAGCACGGCCTGCGCGGTGTAGCCGAGACCGAGTCCGCCCACCGCGACATCGAGGGGGCCAGGCACCGCGCGCTCCAGGCCGAGCCGCGCGAGCGCGATCTCGCCCGCGGTGAACAGGCTGGACATCAGGAACTCATCGCCCAGCTTGACCTCGTAGACGTCTGTGTCCGACGACGGGGCGCGTCTGCGCCGCAGGCTGATCTCCCCCATCGGTGTGGGCTTCCAGTCGATCTCCTCGAAGCGCAGGCTCAACGCTGCTCCCTTCCTGTCCCGGTGCGACACCTTGCGGTGTCTCTCGCCCCACACGAACGCGCAACCCGTCGCGAGGCGCGCGCCGGGCACTTCACAGGCGGCGTCCGATCCGGCCCCGCTCGGGGGTCCGAGGGGCGGGCGCCGCGCGGCGGTCCGCGCCTACCCTCGTCAGTTCACCGCTCCGCCCAGCCTGCGCCGCAGGGTAGCGGCGAAGTCCTCAGCCGCCGTCAACTGGGCGCGCAGCGTTTCACAGCGCGCGTCGGCCACCTTGCGGTAGGAGTCCAGCCGCTCGCGCACACGCGCCAGCTCGGCTTCGTCCTCCTCACCGGCTCCGAGGCGGTCGGTGATCTCCAGCAGGTCCCGCATCTCCTCCAGCGAGAACCCCAGTGGCTTCATGCGGCGGATGACCATCAGACGCTCCACGTCCGTCTCCGTGTAGAGGCGGAAGCCACCCTTGCTGCGGGCGGAGGGGATGACGAGGCCGACCTCCTCGTAGTGCCGGATGGTGCGCAGCGAGAGGCCGGTTCGCTCGGCCACCTCACCGATCTGCATCTGCCGGTCGGTCGTCATCACCGCACGCTCTCCTTCTGGCTTTCTGGGAGGGGGACACCCCGGTTTCCCACATGCTAGACACCGCGCTCAGCAGGGTGACGCCACACAGGGTGACGGCACCGGCTGTCGCATGCTTCACAGCTGCCCCCGCGAAATCATCCCTCACGTTAGGGTAGAGTTTGTTCACGGGCGGAAACACGAGAACCGCCGCAGCCCTGAAGCCCTTCGCGAAGGTCGCGGAGTGGGAGGGGCCCCACAGACCTTCCGGGCAATGATGCCCGACCGGCGGCCCGCCACGGCCGCCGACTCCCGACCTGCCTCTGACGGCACCGGGTTCCGGCGAGGAGCCCGCGGAGGCGCCGGGTCGCGCCGGAGAGCTTCTCCCACCACGGAGTCGTCAAGCACGTACGACGCGTACGGCCTGCCCGTACGCCTGAACGGAAACGGATGCATGTCCGCTGAAACGCCTGCGGCCACCGGCCCCCGCGCGCCTTTGCCGCGCTTTCCCCGGCCTTCCCGGCCCGACTTCCTCACCTCCCCGAATGTGTTGCGTACCGAGGTGCTGGGCGGTCTCGTCGTCGCCCTCGCCCTGATACCCGAGGCGATCTCCTTCTCGATCATCGCCGGTGTCGACCCCAAGGTGGGCCTGTACGCGGCCTGCATCATGGCGGTGGTCATCAGCTTCGTCGGCGGGCGCAAGGCGATGATCTCGGCCGCCACCGGTGCGGTCGCCCTGGTGGTCGCGCCCCTCAACCACGAGTACGGGCTGGGTTACCTCGTCGCCACGGTCGTTCTCGGCGGCGTCTTCCAGGTGATTCTCGGTTCCCTCGGCGTCGCCAAGCTGATGCGCTTCGTGCCGCGCAGCGTGATGGTCGGGTTCGTCAACGCTCTCGCCATCATGATCTTCATGGCCCAGGTGCCCGAGATGACCGACGTGCCGTGGGCGGTCTACCCGCTCATCGTCGCCGGGCTGGCCCTGATGGTGCTGTTCCCGAAGATCACGAAGGTGATTCCGGCGCCGCTGGTCTCCATCGTCATCCTCACCGTCGTCACCGTCGCCGCCGGCATCGCGGTTCCCACCGTCGGCGACAAGGGCAAGCTGCCCTCCTCGCTGCCGACCCTGGGCATCCCGGACGTCCCGTTCACCCTGCACACGCTGACCGTCATCGCTCCCTACGCGCTCGCCTTCGCGCTGGTGGGGCTGATGGAGTCGCTGATGACGGCCAAGCTGGTCGACGACATCACCGACACCCACTCCAACAAGACCCGCGAGTCCATCGGCCAGGGCGTCGCCAACATCGTCACCGGCTTCTTCGGCGGCATGGGCGGCTGCGCCATGATCGGCCAGACCATGATCAACGTGAAGACGGCCGGCTCCCGCACCCGGCTCTCCACCTTCCTCGCCGGAGCCTTCCTGCTGGTCCTGTGCATCGGGCTGGGCCCGATCGTCTCCGACATCCCCATGGCGGCCCTGGTCGCGGTGATGGTCCTCGTCTCCGTCGGCACCTTCGACTGGCACTCCATCCAGCTCAAGACGCTCAAGCGGATGCCCCTCGCCGAGACCGTGGTGATGATCGTGACCGTCATCGTCGTGGTCGCCACCCACAACCTCGCCATCGGCGTCGTCGTCGGCTCCGTCACCGCGATGGTCGCCTTCGCCCGCCGCGTCGCGCACCTCGTCAACGTCTCCGGCGTCGTCGACCCGGACGGCAAACAGGCCGTCTACTCCGTGACCGGCGAGCTGTTCTTCGCCTCCTCCAACGATCTCGTCTACCAGTTCGACTACAAGGACGATCCGGACGACGTCGTCATCGACCTCTCCGACGCCCACATCTGGGACGCCTCGACGGTCGCCGCGCTGGACGGCGTGCAGACCAAGTACGCCGCCTACGGCAAGAAGGTCACCATCATCGGCCTCAACGAACCCAGCGCCGCCATGCACGACCGCCTCGCCGGGCAACTCACCGACGCGCACTGACGACCGCACCTTCGGCCGAGCGTTCGACGTCGACCGAGCTCCCGGGACCGACCGAGCCCAGGCCCGACCGAGCTCCCGGGCCCGACCGAGCCCCCGGCGCGGCAAGGCGCGGCGCTCGACCGGCCGTCAGCCGAGAAGCCGCGCCGCCGTGCCAGTCGTCAGGAATTCCCGGGAGGCGTCGGCGGAGGGCCGAGCGGAACCTCGCGGACCAGCACCGCGGACACCAGCGCGACGAGACCGGCGGCCACACCGGCGATCGCCACCACGTGCAGGCCGTCGGTCACCGCGCCCGCCCACGCCTCCCGCACCCGGGACGGCATCTGGCCGAGCGACTGCGCCTGGTCGCCGCTGCCCGACGAGACCAGAAAGGACGCGTCCCGCGCACCGATCTGCTCGGTCAGGGAGCCGCTCAACCGGCCGGCGTACAGCGCGCCGAAGAGCGCCACCCCCATCCCCGTGCCGAGTGTCCTGGTCAGCGAGCCCACCCCCATGGCGGCGCCCATGTCGCGCGGCTCCACGGCCGTGCGGGTGATCAGCACAGTGTTCTGGATGAGACAGCCGAGCCCGACGCCGAGCGGAACCATGCACAGGGAGCCGAGCAGCGTGTCCGTCTGCGGGCCGAAGAAGAGCAGCAGCCCCATGCCGACCGTGAGGGCGGCACCGCCGATGATCGGGAGGATCCGGAACCGCCCGGTACGGCGGATCCACGCCGACCCCCTCCTCATCACCAGCACCATCCCGGCCATCATCGGAAGCAGCAGGAGGCCACTGCTGCTGGAGCCGATCCCCCGGGCGTTCTGGACGTACAACGGCAGGAAGGTGACCGGCACGACCATGGCCGCGCCGAAGACGAAGCCCAGGATCTGGGCGAGGGTGAAGTTGTGGTGCCGGAACAGCCGCGGCGGCAGGATGGGTTCGGCCACGCGCCGTTGCACCCACACCAGTGCGGCCAGCGCGACCACTCCGGCGGCGCTGAGGGCGATGATCCGCGTGGAGCCCCACGAGTAGCTGCTGCCCGCCCAGGTCGTCACGAGCGTGAGGCACACGACCCCCGCGGTCAGCAGAAGCATGCCGAGGTAGTCGATCCGTACCCTCTTCTTCGGTGCGGCGGGGAGGCGGACCCCGGCGAGCGTCGCGAGGACGCAGAGGATGCCGAAGGGCACGTTGACGTAGAAGATCCAGTGCCAGCTCCACGCGTCGGTGACGAGACCACCGGCCAACGGACCGCCGACGAGCGAGACGCCCATGAGCACCCCGGTCCACGACCCGACCTTCGCAGACTCCTGCGGGGTCAGCATCACGCTGGTGATCGACAGGGCACCGACCACCAGTCCGCCGGCTCCGCACCCCTGCACCGCGCGGAACACGATCAGTTGGGCCATATCCTGCGCCAGGCCGCACAGCATCGACCCGGCCAGGAAGAGCACCACGGACAGCAGATAGATCACCTTGCGGTCGTACAGGTCGCTCAGCTTGCCCCAGATCTGCGTGGACGCCGCGATGGCCAGCGAGTACGCCGTGATCACCCAGGCCAGCGAGGTCAACCCGCCCAGATCTTCCACGATCTTGGGCAGCGCGGTACTGACGATGAAGTTGTCCATCATGCCGAGGAACATGCCGAGCAGCAGGCCGCCGATGCCCAGCCTGAGGCGGCGCTTGTGGCCCGCCGCGGACACCGGCGGCGCGGCCTGGCCGCCCGCGGTCGTGTCTGACACGCGTCTCGCTCCTTCCCGACGGGCTCGGAACGCCCCCGCCGCCTGATGCGCCGGTAACCCCGGCGCTCGCCGGTCTCCGGTCGTCGCCGCGGTCACCGCTCCGGCGGCGGCAGTCCTTCCGAGATGCTGGTGATCACCTCGCGCAGCAGGTCGGGGACCTCCACCGGCTCGTTGGCGTGCACGTAGCGGTCCATCACGGTGTTCACCGCGGTGACGGTGACGCGCGCGACGAGCCGCGGATACAGGTCGCTGCGGGCATCGGTGCCCGTGCGCGCGGCGATCGCGTCGACGAGGTCGTCGACGGACGCCCGCGCCCTCGCCTCCTGCATCTCCGGCACCAGGCTCAGCTTGCGCAACTCCACGAGCTGCGCACGCGTCGGCCGCCCGAACGGGGCTCCGTCCGCCCGCAGGGGCTCGACCATGGCCTCGGCGATCGCCGTCCACAGCGGCTCGTCCGCAGGGCGGGCCCGCAGCAGCTCGGCACTGCGGCGGATCCGGTCGCCCAGCCGGTAGGCCAGGGCCTCGTACTTGCTGGCGAAGTAGTTGCCGAACGTGCGCGGTGACACGCCGGCACGGGCCGCGATCTCCTCCCGCACGAGATTCCGCAGTCCGCGTTCGTACATCAGCTCCACGGCGGCGTCGCTCAACGCCTTCCGCGTGTCGCTCTTCTTGCGCTCCCGCAGGCCCAGCGTCGGCTCATCGGACATGACACCAACCTAGCCGAAACTTGCCTACTCGGCAATTTTGCCGACTCGGCAATATTTTCCGGCAGCCGACGTCGGCTTCGTCAGTGTTCGCCGCCGTTTGTCGGCGTCCCCGCCGTTTGACGGCGTACCCGCCGTTTGTCGGCGTACCCGCCATTCGCCGCCGTCCCTGCCGTTCGCCGGTGGGGACGGTCAACGGCCGCGCGGCGCGTACATGATGAGGGCCATGCCGGCGAGGCAGACCAGGGCGCCGAGGACATCGAAGCGGTCGGGGCGGTATCCGTCGGCGACCATGCCCCAGGCGATCGACCCGGCGACGAAGATCCCGCCGTAGGCGGCGAGGATGCGCCCGAAGTGGGCGTCGGGCTGGAGGGTCGCCACGAAACCGTAGAGGCCGAGCGCGACGACGCCGGCACCGATCCACACCCAGCCCTTGTGCTCGCGGACGCCCTGCCAGACGAGCCAGGCGCCCCCGATCTCGAACAGGGCGGCCACCACGAACAGGGCGATTGAACGGGCAACGAGCACAGCGAGAGGGTTCCTTCCGGGGATACACGGCGGGTGGCGATGGTGGGGCGAGGGTGACGGAGAGTGCGCGAGCGCGCCGGTTCCGGTGGCCTTCGGGCTCGCGCTCGACGAACCGGAGCGGGGGCGACCGGAGCTTTCGCGGAGCCGCGCGCCAAGGCGCCTACGGCGGCGGCTTGCGTAAGGGCGGCAGTCCGCGCGTAAGGGCGGCAGTCCGCGCGTAGGGGCGGTCGGATGGATACGGCCCTCCCGGCGGCGCCGCACACAGCGGCCGGTGCCGGTCAGGCGATGACCGGACTGCGGCGTTCGACGAGGACGACGTCGCGCCAGCGGCCGTGGTGGCGGCCGATGCGCTCTCGGGTGCCGATGACCCGGAAGCCGGCCCGCTGGTGGAGCGCGAGGCTGCTGGTGTTCTCCGGGAAGATACCGGCCTGGAGGGTCCAGGTCCCGGCCGCCTCCGTGGAGTCGATCAGCGCGTCGAGCAGCGCGGCGGCGATGCCACGGCCGCGGGCGGTCGCATGGACGTAGACGGAGTGCTCGGCCACGCCGGCGTACGCGCGGCGGTCGGAGACGTTGGCGGCGGCGACCCAGCCGAGTACGGAGGTGTCCGCGTCCAGCGCGACGAAGCGGTGCCCCGGCAGCTTCGCCGCGTCGAACGCCCGCCATGCCGGTGCCGCCGTCTCGAAGGTGGCGTCGTCCTCGTCGATGCCCGCCTGGTAGATGGCCAGCACCTCGTCGGCGTGCTCGGCGGCCAGCGGGACGATGCGCACCGTAGAGGGAAGGGGATCGCGCACCGTCATGCGGCGTTCCGGGCGGTCGGGGCGGCCGTCAGAAGCCGGCTCATCGAGGCGAGCACGGAACGTGCGACGCGGTAGTACACCCAGGTGCCGCGCCGCTCGGACACCAGCAGCCCGGCCTCTTTCAGCTTCTTCAAGTGGTGCGAGACGGTCGGCTGGGAGACGCCGACGTCGGAGATGTCGCACACGCACGCCTCGCCGCCCTGGTGCGAGGCCACCAGCGAGAACAGGCGCAGCCGCACCGGGTCACCGAGCGCCTTGAACATGCGCGCGGCGGCTTCGGCCTCCTCGGCGATGATCGGCCGCTCGGTCAGCGGCGGGCAGCACGGCACCGCCCCCACCAGCGGCAAGGTCGTCTTCGACATGCACCTACTTTGGCATGGATCGAAACAGGCGGCCAAGAGTGCCACGCCCCCGGCCCGCCCCCCTACCGGCACCGTTCACGCGACGTCACGTCCAGATGGCGTGGGCGAGTGCGGCTCCGGTGAAGGCGGCTCCGAGACCGGCCGCGACGCCGGCCGCGACGTTGGCGGCGGCGAAGAACCGGGCCCCGTTCTCGGCGAGGCGCAGGGTCTCGTAGGAGAAGGTGGAGTAGGTGGTGAGCGCTCCGCACAGCCCGGTCCCCAGGAGGAGTCGGGCGTGCGAGGAGGCCGCTCCGGCGGTGGCGGCGCCGGTGATCAGGCCCATGAGCAGACAGCCGGCGACGTTGACCGTGAAGGTACCCCAGGGGAAGACGGTGTCGTGCTTGGCCTGCACTGTGCGGTCCGTGAGATACCGCAGGGGCGCGCCGGCCATCGCCCCGACGATCACGAGCAGCCAGTTCACTTCTTCTCCTCTGCTTCATGGCCGGTGGCGCGTTCGCGGCCGGTGCGTGGGGCACGGCCGGTGGCGCGGGGCGGCTCGTGGTCACCGTGGGCGACCGGCGGGTGACTGACGCGTCTCACCGCTGCCTCCCCGCGAGGGCACCGAGGACCCGTCGTGTCAGCGCTGCCGCCGCCCACACGGACGCCACAGCGCCGGCCACTGTGAGGCCGAGGTAGGCGAGAGCGGTACGGGGGCTGCCGTCCTCGATGAGGCGCTGGATGTCGGTGGCGTAGGTGGAGAACGTCGTGAAGCCGCCGAGGACGCCGGTGCCGAAGAACGGCCGCACGAGCGGATGGGCGGCCCACAGCTCCGTGAGCACGACCATGAACAGACCGATGAGCGCGCAGCCGGTGACGTTGACCAGCAACGTGGTCCACGGGAAGGTCCCGGCCTGGGTCGGCCACAGCAGGGAGGCTCCGTAGCGGGCGGCGGCCCCGAGCCCGCCGCCGAGGGAGACGGCGGCCACGACAGGGGCCTGTCGCCGTCTCAGCTCGTTGCGCTGGGCGGGGACGTGGAGGTCGACGTCGGGGTCAACGGGTTCGTTCCGCACGGGGTCCTGGCCTCGGCCGCCTCTGGCCATGTGTCGTCTCCTACTCGCCGGGCACGCCGGTCCAGGCAGGCGTGCGCGTTCACAAGTAGGGACCGTTGGCGGCGTCCTCGCCGCGGTTCGGTTACGGCGGGCCCCACCGCCGTCGCGGCGGTCGAAGACCGTCGCTCAGCTCAGGGTACCGCCCCGCCCTGCCGCTCTCCTGTCCGGCCCGGGGCGCTGCGGAGATCAGCCGGGCGGGTCGGGGACGTCGGTGGACGCGGGGTCCCAGCAGGCGCTGACGGCGTCCGCTGTGGTGACCGTCGCGACGAGGGCCAGGGTGTGCCGGACCATCGCGGGCGTGTAGTCGGCGGGTACGCCCGCGATGGCGTCAGCGGGGACGACGGCGGTGTAACCGAGGTTGACGGCGTCGAAGACCGCGTTGGGCACGGCCACGTTCGCCGAGACGCCGGTGACGACGAGCGTGCGGATCCCCAGGTTCCGCAGCAGGGCGTCGACCTCCGTGCCCGCGAGGGGCGAGAGCCCGTGCAGCCGCCGTACCACCAGGTCGCGCTCGGTGACGGGGACGGGCTCGGCGACCCGCACGGCGGGCGAGCCGGGCTCCTGCCGCACGGGCAGTCGCTCGGCGGCGCGGAAGAGCCGTGCGTTCCGGCTCGACCCTCGGCCGTCCGGGCGCCGCTCGGCGATCGCGTGCAGCACCTGGACTCCGGCGCCGTGTGCGGCGCGGGCGAGCTGGGCGACGCGTTCCAGCGCCCCCGAGTCACATGCGACTCGGGCGAGTTCGGGGAGCGCGCTGTGTTCACCGACGACGCCGCGCTGGCACTCGACGGTCAGCAGGGCGGTGGTGGCGGGGGCGAGCTGGGCGGCGAGCCGTTCGTGCGGGGGCATGCGGGAGCTCCCCTTTCCTCGTCGAGGTGCCCGCAGGGTAGGAAGCATTGCGCCGGACGGGAAGAGCCCGCATGCTTTTCCTGACAGGTAGTCAGTTTCGCTCGGAGGCGCGAGCCGGGCGCGGGGAAGGCGGAATCGCATGGCCGTCACGGAGCAGCGGCGGGGGCGCCGGATCATGATGACGCCCGGGGAGCTCGACGTCTTCCTGCGGGACCGGCGCACCTGCCGGGCCGCGACGGTGAGTACGGACGGCGCTCCGCACGTGGGCGCGCTGTGGTTCGTGTGGGACGGCACCTCGCTGTGGCTCTACTCGCTCACCCGCAGCCGCCGCTGGGCGCAGTTGCTGCGGGACCCGCGGATCGCCGTGGTGGTGGACGACGGCGAGGAGTACGGGCAGCTGCGCGGCGCCGAGCTGACGGGGCGGGTGGAGTTCGTCGGTGAGGCTCCCCGCACCGGCGAGCCCTGCCCCCGACTGACCGAGGTGGAACGCCTGTTCCCCGCCAAGTACTTCGGCCTGGCCGAGATGCCCCACGACGGACGGCACGCCTGGCTGAGGCTCACCCCCGAGAAGGTCGCCTCCTGGGACTTCCGCAAGCTCGCGCCCGCTCAGTCGTAGCGGCCGGCCCTCTCGGTGTGGAGGGCGGCGGCCATGTCGCCGGCGAGGCGGTCGATGCCCGCCATGGTCAGCGGGGAGACGGTCAGCCGCACGCCCGGCGGGGACGCCAGCCGGAAGCGCGCGCCGGGCGCTGCCGCCCAGCCCGCCTGGAGCAGCCGCGCCACGGTGCCCGTTTCGTCCCGCACGGGCACCCAGACGTTCATGCCGCTGCGCCCCCGCGCCGCCACGCCCCGCGCCGCGAGCGCGTCGAGCAGGGCCGTACGCCGCGCACCGTAGGAGCCGGCCACCCGGGCGGCGTCGACGGCCGCGGACCGCCACAGGTGAGCGACGGCGCCCTGGAGGAGGTGGCTGACCCAGCCAGGGCCGAGCCGCTGCCTGCCGCGCACCCGGTCGACGGTGAGCCGGTCCCCCGTCAGAACGGCCAGCCGCAGGTCGGGGCCGTAGGCCTTGGCGACGGAGCGGACCAGGGCCCAGTGCCGGGTGGCACCGGCCAGCGGATGCAGCGGCAGGTCGACGATGCCGTGCCCGTGGTCGTCCTCGATCAGCAGCGTCCCGTCCCGTGCGGCCAGCACGGCGCGCAGCTCGCGGGCGCGGGCGGCGGTCACGGCGGCGCCCGTCGGGTTCTGGGCGCGGTCGGTGACGACGACCGCGCGCGCCCCCTGTTCCAGGGCGCGTTCCAGCTCGGCGGGGAGCGGACCCTCGTCGTCCAGCGCGACGGGCAGTGGGCGCAGCCCGAGAGCGGGGATGAGGTCCAGGAGGCTGCCCCAGCCGGGGTCCTCGACGGCGACGGGGTCGCCGGGGCGCAGATGCGCGCCCAGCACCCGCTCGATGGCGTCCAGGGAACCCGAGGTCACCGCGAGCGGCCCGTCGGGGACGCCGTCGGCGTCGAGTGCGGCGCGGGCGAGTGCCGCGAGAGCGGGGTCGGCGTCCGGGGCGCCGTAGAGGACGGGGGCGTGGG
>NZ_JASKYT010000389.1:0-6963 GCF_041028275.1 Streptomyces sp. PU-14G | reverse complement strand
TGTTGACACACCCCATGGTCGAGCTCGCAGACGTGCACCGCACCTACGGTCCCCCCCCCCCCCCCCCCCCCCCCCCCCCCCCCCCCCCCCCCCCCCCCCCCCCCCCCCCCCCCCCCCCCCCCCCCCCCCCCTGCCGGGACGGCGGAAGGCCGGCCCCGGCTGCCTTTGTTGCCACACGCCCCCGCCCACCCGCATACTGACGCGCGACCAGCCGACCCGTAAGGCCCGAACTCGCTTGCACAGGTGACGTGTTGACACACCCCATGGTCGAGCTCGCAGACGTGCACCGCACCTACGGTCGCGGCCCGACCGCCGTGCACGCGCTGCGCGGTGTCTCCCTCACCGTTCCGCGCGGCGAACTGGTCGCCGTCAGGGGCCGTTCGGGGTCGGGCAAGACGACGCTGCTCAACCTGGTGGGCGGACTGGACGCACCCGACGCGGGGCGGATCGCGGTGGACGGCACCGATCTGGCGACGCTCGGCGAGAGCGACAGCCTGGCACTGCGCCGCGACCGTATCGGTTTCGTCTTCCAGTCCTCCGCCCTGCTGCCCGTCCTCACCGCGGCGGAGAACGTCGGCGTCCCGATGCGGCTGCGCCGACTGCCGGCGGCCGAACGCGAGGAACGGGTCGCGCTGCTGCTCGCCATGGTCGGGCTCGGCGACCACGCCCGGCAGCGCCCCGGAGAGCTGTCGGGAGGCCAACAGCAGCGGGTCGCCCTCGCCCGTGCGCTGGCGAACCGCCCTGCGCTGCTGCTGGCCGACGAGCCCACAGGCCAGCTCGACGCCGAGACCGGACACGCCGTGATGGAACTGCTGCGCGCCGTCGTCCGTGGCGAGGGCGAGGACAGCGAGCCCGTCACCGCACTGGTGGCCACCCACGACACAACCCTGCTGGACCTCGCCGACCGTGTGGTCGAGCTGGCGGACGGCACCCTGACGGACCACGGGCGGGAGGCCGGAGGCGCCCCGCGGCCGGCTGTGGCCGCCCCTCGCGGCGAGGGGCGGGAACCCACGATCCTTACGGAACCCTGACGCCGTAGCCGACGCTCCGAGGAGGGGAAGACGGCGGCAGCGGTGACAATGGGGGCATGTCGTTGGGAGCCCAGCCGCACCGGGGTCAGCTGCGGGTCTTTCTCGGGGCGGCGCCCGGGGTCGGCAAGACCTACGCCGTGCTGGCCGAGGCGCACCGCCGTATGGAGCGGGGAACCGACGTGGTGGTCGGATTCGTCGAGCACCACGACAGGTCGCGTACCGAGGCGCTGCTGCACGGCCTCGAACAGGTGCCGCGCCACACCGTGACCTACCGTGACACCCAGCTCACCGAGATGGACACGGACGCGGTGCTGGCCCGCCGCCCCGCCGTGGCCGTGGTGGACGAGCTGGCGCACACCAACGTGCCGGGGTCGCGCAACGCGAAACGCTGGCAGGACATCGAGGAGCTGCTGGCCGCGGGCATCGACGTGGTCTCCACCGTCAACATCCAGCACCTGGAGTCCCTCGGTGACGTGGTGGAGTCGATCACGGGGGTGCGGCAGCGCGAGACCGTGCCCGACGAGGTGGTGCGGCGTGCGGACCAGATCGAGCTGGTCGACATGTCGCCGCAGGCCCTGCGGCGGCGCATGGCGCACGGCAACGTCTACGCGCCGGACAAGGTCGACGCCGCGCTCTCCAACTACTTCCGCCCAGGCAACCTGACCGCGCTGCGGGAGCTGGCGCTGCTGTGGACCGCCGACCGGGTCGACGAGTACCTCCAGCAGTACCGCTCCGAGCACCGCATACGCTCCACCTGGCAGGCTCGCGAACGCATCGTCGTCGGCCTCACCGGCGGCCCCGAGGGCCGCACCCTCATCCGGCGCGCGGCCCGCATGGCGGCCAAGGGCTCGGGCAGCGAGATCCTGGCCGTGTACATCTCCCGTGCCGACGGCCTCACCTCCGCCTCGCCCAAGGAACTGGCCGTCCAGCGCTCACTCGTCGAGGACCTGGGTGGCACCTACCACCACGTCATAGGGGACGACATCCCCCCGGCGCTGCTGGAGTTCGCGCGGGGTGTCAACGCCACCCAGATCGTGCTCGGCTCCTCGCGCCGCAAGACCTGGCAGTACGTCTTCGGGCCCGGCGTGGGCGCGACCGTGGCGCGGGACTCGGGCCCGGATCTGGACGTGCACATCGTCACCCACGAGGAGGTCGCCAGGGGCCGGGGGCTGCCGGTGGCGCGGGCGGCACGGCTGGGCAGGGCCCGGGTCGTCGCGGGATGGTTGACCGCGTTCGGCGCCCCCGCGCTGTTGGCTTTCCTCATGCTGGCCTTCGAACCGGACGTCGGCTTCGCCAACGACGTCCTGCTCTTCCTGGTGCTGACGGTGACCGCGGGGATGGTGGGCGGGCTGTTGCCCGCGCTGGTCTCGGCCGCCGTCTGCTCGGCGCTGCTGAACTACTTCTTCACCGATCCGGTCCACACCTGGACCATCAACAGCGGCCGCAACATCGTCTCGCTGGCCGTCTTCTTCGGCGTGGCCGCCGCCGTCGCCTCCGTGGTGGACCTGGCGGCCCGCCGCACCCAGCAGGCCGCCAGGCTGCGCGCCGAGTCGGAGATCCTCTCCGTGCTGGCCGGCAGCGTCCTGCGCGGCGAGGCGCAGCAGGAGCACGGCGGTCCGGGACCGAGTCTGGACGCGCTGCTGGAGCGGGTGCGCGAGACGTTCGCCATGGACTGCGTGGCCCTGCTGGAACGCGCCGACGAACGGGCACCGTGGACGTGCGCGGGCAGTGTCGGCGCCGTCGAGGGCGGCGAGCCGCCGGTCGGCCCCGAGGACGGCGACACGGACATGCCGGTCGGCGACCACATGATGCTCGTGCTCTCAGGCCGCGTGCTGCCGGCGGAGGACCGCAGGGTGCTCGCCGCTTTCGCCGCACAGGCCGTCGGGGTCCTCGACCGGCAGCGGCTCCTGGGCGAGGCCGAACAGGCGCGCGAGCTGGCGGAGGGCAACCGCATCCGCACCGCGCTGCTGGCCGCCGTCAGCCACGACCTGCGCACCCCGCTGGCCGCCATCAAGGCGTCCGTCACCTCGCTGCGCTCCGACGACGTGCAGTGGTCGCAGGAGGACGAGGCGGAACTGCTGGGCGCCATCGAGGAGGGCGCAGACAAGCTGGATAACCTCGTCGGCAACCTGCTGGACATGTCCCGCCTGCACACCGGCACGGTGCGGCCCCTCATCAAGGACATCAGTCTCGAAGAGGTCGTCCCCAAGGCGCTCGGCGGCGTCCCCGAGGGCAGCGTCAGGCTCGCCGTGGCCGAGGCGCTGCCGCTCGTCGCCGTCGACCCGGGCCTGCTGGAGCGGACCGTGGCCAACCTGGTGGAGAACGCGGTCAAGTACAGCCCCGACGGCAAGAAGGTGCTGATCAAGGCGAGTGCACTGGCCGACCGGGTGGAGGTACGGGTCACCGACCGCGGCCCGGGAGTGCCCGACAGCGACAAGGACCGCATCTTCGAGCCGTTCCAGCGCTACGGGGACGCCCCCGGCGGCGCCGGAGTGGGCCTCGGTCTCGCCGTCGCCCGCGGATTCGCCGAGGCGATGGGCGGCAGCCTGGAAGCCGAGGACACCCCGGGCGGAGGGATGACCATGGTGCTCACGCTCCGCGCGGCGCACGGGCGCGGTCCCACGCGCCCCCGCACGCCCGCGCACGGCGCGTTGCCGTACCCACCGCAGCGCCCCGGTGCGCCGCTCCAGCCGCCGCGCTCCGGCACAGCGCCCCACCAGCCGCGCTCCGGGGCACGGCAGCAGCCGCAGCGCTCCGGATTCTGAGCGCCACAACGGAAAACCGAGAGGAAGCAAGCATGCACCGGGTGCTCGTGGTCGACGACGAGCCGCAGATCGTCCGCGCCCTCGTGATCAACCTCAAGGCACGCAAGTACGAGGTGGACGCCGCGCACGACGCCGCGACCGCCCTGCGCCTGGCCGCCGACCGCCACCCCGACGTCGTCATACTCGACCTGGGGCTGCCCGACATGGACGGCGTGGACGTCATCCGCGGCATCCGCGGCTGGACCCGCATACCGATCCTGGTCCTCTCCGCCCGCCAGACCAGCGACGAGAAGGTCGAAGCACTCGACGCGGGCGCCGACGACTACGTCACCAAACCGTTCGGCATGGACGAACTGCTGGCCCGGCTGCGGGCCGCCGTGCGCAGAACCGAGCCGCCCGCCGGGATGCCGGAGGGCTCGGGCGTCATCGAGACCGAGACCTTCACGGTCGACCTGGCCGCGAAAAAGGTGCGGCGCGACGGCGGTGACGTGCGGCTCACCCCCACCGAGTGGCACCTGCTGGAGGCGCTGGTCCGCAACCCGGGCCGGCTGGTGAGCCAGAAGCAGTTGCTGCGGGAGGTCTGGGGGCCCTCCTACGGCACCGAGACCAACTACCTGCGCGTCTACATGGCCCAGCTCCGCCGCAAACTGGAGACCGACCCCGCGCACCCGCGGCACTTCGTGACGGAGGCGGGGATGGGGTACAGGTTCGAGAAATAGCGGGGGTTCCCGGCGGGTACCCTGGCGGTTATGACTGGCGCCACCCGAGAGCAGCGGGGCACGGGAAGCGGGCGCTTCCGACGCTTCCTGGAACGGCTCTCCTCCTCCGAGGAGGATCTGCGCTCCGCCGAGCTGCGTGAGGAAGCCGAGGACACCGGCTGCACGCGGATTGCCGAGTGCGGCGACCGCGACATGGTACGGGTGACCGGTACGCTGCGCACCGTGACTCTGCGTCCGCGCGCCGGGGTGCCCACGCTGGAGGCCGAGCTGTTCGACGGCTCGGCGCCACTGGACGTCGTCTGGCTGGGCCGCCGCTCCATCGCGGGCATCGAGCCGGGCCGCAAGCTGATCGTCTGGGGACGGATCACCACCAGCCATGGCCGCCCCGCGATGTTCAACCCCAAGTACGAGCTGCGACCCCTCGGACAGGAGTAGCGGGTGACCCCTGACGACAAGCAGACGGACGCGGCCCAGCCGGCCGTCGAGCCAGGCGAGACCGACGGCACCGGCATCGGCACCGACGCCGACGCCGACGCCGAGCGGTCGGCCGGCGAAGGCGGCTCGCAGGCCGTGACGGAGGCCGCGCTGTTCGAGGCGTTCGGCGGGGTGCGGGGGCTGATCGAGACGACCGTCCCCGGCCTGGTGTTCATCGCGATGTTCACGGTGAACAAGGACCTCCACACCGCCGCCATCACCGCGCTGGTGATCTCGGGTGTGATGGTCGTCGTCCGGCTGCTGCGCAAGGACACCGTCAAGCACGCGTTCAGCGGCATCTTCGGCGTCGGTTTCGGCGTGCTGTTCGCGATGATGACGGGCAACGCCAAGGACTTCTACCTGCCGGGCATGCTCTACACGCTCGGCCTGGCGCTCGGCTACATCGTCACCTCGCTGGCGGGCGTGCCCCTGCTCGGTCTGGTGCTCGGACCTGTGTTCAAGGAGAACCTCTCCTGGCGCAAGCGCAACCCCGGCCGCAAGAAGGCCTACACCAAGGCCAGCTACGCCTGGGGCTTCATCCTGCTCGGCAAGTCGGCCGTGCTCTTCCCGCTCTACTTCTGGGGTGAGACGACCCAGTTCGGGTGGGTCACGGTCGTGCTGAAGATCCCGCCGTTCCTGCTGGCCGTCTACCTCACGTGGATCTTCCTGGCCAAGGCGCCCCCGCCCATCAACGTCATCGCCGAGATGGAAGCCGAGGAGGAGGCGGCCAAGGCCGAGAAGGCCGCGGCGAAGGCCGCCACCGCCGAGGCCGGCACCTCGGGCCGCCACCGCCGCYGACCCCCCCCGCCCCGCCCCCCGGCGGGGGGGGGCCGAGGACGCCCCCCGGCGGCGGGGGGCGTCCTCGTGTGCGGGGCATCCTCGTGCGGGTGCGGGAAGGGCCTCAGCGCGTGGAGGCGGCGAGGTAGTGGAGCACGGCCTGGACCCGGCGGTGGGTGGCGGTGGTGCGGGGGATGTCGAGCTTGTCGAAGAGCGCGGCGGTGTGCTTTTCCACCGCACGCTGCGAGATCCCCATGCGCGCGGCGATGGCCGCGTTGGTCAGCCCCGCGGCCATGTGCCCGAGCACCTCGTCCTCGCGGGGCGTGAGCGCGTCGCGCCCCGGTCCTGCCCGCAGGAGGCGGGAGATGACGTCGGGGTCCAGGGCGGTGCCGCCCGCGACGACGCGGTGCAGCGCTTCGACGAACTCGTCGACGTCGAGGACCCGGTCCTTGAGCAGGTAGCCGATGCCCGCGGGCCCGTCGGCGAGAAGGCTGTGCGCGTAGCTGGTCTCGATGTACTGGGAGAACAGCAGGATGCCGAGCCCGGGGTGGCGCCCGCGCAGCGCGGCGGCGGCGCGCAGCCCCTCGTCGCGGTGGGTGGGCGGCATCCGGATGTCGGCCACGACGGCGTCGGGCCTGGTCCGCTCGACGGCCGTGAGCAGCGCGTCGGGGTCGCCGACGGCGGCGGTCACCTCCAGACCGCGGTCGGTGAGGAGCCCGACCAGCCCTTCCCGCAGGACGGCGGCGTCCTCGGCGATGACCAGGCGCAGCGGCGGGTCATCTGTCCGTCCGGTCACGTCGTCTCCCCCTGGGGTGCGAGCGGCAGGCGGACCGTCGCTGTGGTGGGTCCGCCGGGCGGGCTGTCGAGGGACAGTGTGCCGTCCACGGTGCGTACCCGCTCGGCGAGGCCGCGCAGCCCCGAGGAGGTGCCGGGCCCTGCGGGGCGCGGAGCGGCGCCGCCGCGTCCGTCGTCCTCGACGACGACGACGAGGACGAGAACGCGTGCCGCCTCGTCCTCCTCGGTGCGGGCGCTGACGGTGACGTGGCCGGCGTCGGCGTGGCGGGCGGCGTTGGCCAGGAGTTCGGCCGCGCAGAAGTAGGCGAGGGTCTCGACTGCTTCGGGCGGGCGCGGGGCGTCCGGCAGCGCGGTGCGCAGGTCGACGCGGAGGGCGGGGGTCTCGATGTCGGAGCTGAGGGA
>NZ_JASKYT010000388.1:0-7180 GCF_041028275.1 Streptomyces sp. PU-14G | reverse complement strand
CGCGATCGGAGGCGGGCGGACGGCGCGGGAGGCTCAGGGGGCCGCCCAGCAGCCGCTCGATCACGCGCCGTGGCTGGCGGAGGCCGACAGCCCGCTGGGCCGGTTGCGGTACGCGCTGCCCGCGGTCGGTTTCGGCCCCGCCGAGGGCGCGGGCGGCCTCAGAGGAGCGGACGGCACGCCGGACGCCGCGCGCAGCCCCCGCGACTGGGCGCGCGTACCGGGACTGGTGGGCGGCGACACCACCGAGTGGCTCTGAGCGCCGTTTCGTCTCGGTCCCCCGCCGGTCACACCAGCCACTCACCGAACACCACGAGCACGAAACCGAGCGCCAGCACCGCCGTGGCCACCCGGGTGCGGCCTCTGCGGCTGAGGGCGATGGCGGTGCCGGAGAGGATCAGCGCCAGCCCGTAGAAGCCGACGGTCAGGACCGAGGGGGCCGCGCCCAGGCGGACGGCGAGAGCGACGGCGACGGCGAGCATGACGACGGTGGACAGGACGATGCGGACGCGCCGCGCCTGTCGCGGCGTCAGCGACGGGCGCTCCTCCTCGTCGGGACCCACTCCGTCAAGGCCCACCTCGTCAGGGCCCACTCCGTCAGGACCCACCTCGTCAGGGCTCGTCCCAGCGGGCCCCGTCTCTTCCTGGCCCACCTCGGCCGAGCCCGCGGGCGCCTCGTCAGCGGAGGGTCCTGGTGCCTCACGCGTGGAGGCGTCCTCCACGCGGGTGCGGCTCTGCGGTGGTGTGCGTTCCGCCGCCGGGGTCCGCTCGTGCGTGCGTATCCGATCGTCTGTGGGGGCCTCCGTGCGAGCGTGGGGGGACGGGGACGAGGGCGAGTTGGCTTCCGGCATGAACGGGAGCGTATCGGCAGCGGGCATCGGGCGGGACCCTCGGCCGCCGTCGGCGGTGATCGCCCCGGCGGCGCGGGGTTCCCTCCGGGTCCTCGGGTGCTGTACGGCGTTCCCGCGCGGCTACTTTCCGCCACCCGCCCAACTGCGAAGGGCGTCCCGGCTGTCGAACTCGCCCAGGTTGGTGTCGATGGGGTCGCTGGTGTACTGGTGGAAGCGCCAGCGGTGTTTGACCCCGGGCTCGCCGGGCTTCCCGTTGTAGTGCGCGATCCACAGGCCGTCTCCCGCGAACGAGGTCTTGTCGCGGTTGAGCCAGAAGTCCACGTTGCAGTAGAGCAGGACCTTGTGCTTGGGCGCCTTGTCCTGCACGTACTTGATCCACTCGTCCTTCTCGTCGTTGCCGACTCCCGCGTCCTCCCAGTCGAGTGCCAGCATGTCGCCCGCGGCGAGATTGATCTTCGAGAGGAAGTAGTCGGCCTGCGCCTTCATGCTGCCCGGCCTGACGAAGTGGTAGAAGCCGGTGACCAGTCCCGCGTCGCGGCCCGTCTTGCGCTGCGCGACCCACTTGGGGTTGGTGTACGACTTCCCCTCCGTGATCTTGATGAAGACGAACTCCATGCCCCTCGTGCTGTAGTCCTCCGGCTGATAGGAGGAGACGTCGATTCCCTTGATCATGACTGTGCGCCACCCACTTCCTTCTCACTCTCCGAATGAGTCCGGTTACTCTTTGATACCCGCCGGGCGTCACACCGTACCGCCGCGGAAGCCGCCGGACGTACGGAAGTTGTTGTACGGGGTGCCCAGTCGTCCGGCGCGTCGTCGCACACAACTCTCGCGGGGCGCGCGCCCCCTTGGCACAATCTGCCCGGTCCGCACACCACTCCTCGCGCCATCCGGCACCGGCTCAGGCCCCGCCCGGCACCGGCTCAGGCCCGCCCGGCACCGGCTCAGGCCCACCCGGCGCCGGCGGCAGGAAAGGTGGCTCATGAAGTTCAGTTACGCGATGCTTCCGGACTACCCCCTCACCGAGTCGCTCGGGGCGATACGCCTCGCCGACGAGCTGGGATTCCACGCGTGTTACGCGGCCGACGAGACCTGGCACAAGGACATGTGGCTGCTGTTCGCCGCGGCGGCGGGATCGACCGACCGCATCCGGTTCGGACCCAGCGTCTCCCCCGTCACCCTCCGCGAGCCCTCGCTGATCGCGCAGGCCGTCGCCACTTTGGACGAGTTGTCCGACGGGCGCGCCGAAGCGGTGCTCTCCAGCGGAAACTTCGGCCTCCTCGCCCAGTACGGCATCGACTGGCAGCGCACCAGGCCGCTTTCCCGGACCAAGGAGGCGCTCGCCGTCGTGCGCACGCTGCTCGACGAGGGCACGATCACCCGGCAGGGCGAGTTCTACTCCTACGACGGGCTGTTCACCTTCGCCCGTCCTGTGCAGCAGCGGGTGCCGCTCAAGCTGGGTGCCATGCGCGGGCCGCGCTCCTTCGAGGCGGCCGGTGAGCTGTCGGACGGCTGCCACCACGCGCTCAGCTACACCCGTGACGCGTACGAGTACGCCGTCCGGCACATCAGGGCGGGCGCCGAGCGGGCGGGCAAGGACTGGCGCGCGCTGGACATCGGCGCCTGGGTGGTCTTCGCGACGGGTCCCGACTCGGCCGCGGCCAAGGACGCGGCCCGCAGCATGGTGGGCATCTACGCGTCCTCGATGCCCGCCGAGCAACTGGTGCGCAACGGCGTCGACCCGGCCGAACTGAAGCCGGTGATCGACGCGATCGGCGCGGGCGACCTGGCCCGCGGCATCGAGTTGACCACCGACTCGCTGACCGAGCGGCTCTCGGTGTCCGGCACCCCGCAGGAGTGCGCGGCCCGGATCCGTGACGAGATCGCACCGGCCGGTGTCAACCACGTGATCTGCGCCGTCACCGACCGGGCCCTGGTGCGGGCCTTCACCGGGCGCGATCTGGAAGGGGTGGCGGACACCGCGACCCAGCTGAGGGCGATCCACGACGAGATCATGCCCGTCTTCGCCTGAGGCCGGCGACGGCGGCGAGGACCACGGCGACGCCGAGGGGGAGGGTGACCGCCCTCCCCCTCGGCGCGTCGGGTGCCGTCCCGGACGTGGCGAAGGCGCAGGATCGGGTACTGCGGCACCGGTACGGGGTGCTCCGTGCCGGGCACAGGAAGCGGCTCGGCGCCTGCCCCGTGCCAGTCGACCTGTAGACATGTGGACCTGTTGACACGGACGCTACGGAAGAGGGATCACCATGGCCACCACACGCACCGCCCACACGGTCTGGAACGGCACGCTGCAGGAGGGGGCGGGGGCCGTCACCTTCGACTCCTCCGGCATCGGCGAGTACCCCGTCTCCTGGGCGGCGCGCGCCGAGGAGCCCGGCGGCAGGACCAGCCCGGAAGAGCTGATCGCAGCCGCGCACTCCAGCTGCTTCTCGATGGCGCTCTCGAACGGGCTGACCGGCGCGGGAACCCCGCCGGCCAAGCTGACCACCAAGGCCGCCGTGGACTTCCAGCCGGGTACCGGCATCACGGGCATCCACCTGACCGTCCAGGGCGAGGTTCCCGGCATCGACCAGGCCGCCTTCGCCTCGGCCGCCGCGGACGCGGCGCGGAACTGCCCGGTCAGCCAGGCGCTCAAGGGCACCACGATCACGCATGAGGCCCAACTGGTCTGAGGGCGGACCGGGAGGGTCCGGCGGCCTCGCCGCCAGGACATCCCGGCGTTTCGCTGCGTGCGGAAGGAGGTACCGTGCCGGAGCTTCCCGAAGTCGAGGCGCTGTCCGGTTTCCTGGAGGAGCGGCTGACAGGACGGTCCGTGTGGCGCGTGCTGCCGGTCGCCGTCAACGTACTCAAGACGTACGACCCGCCGGTGCAGGCGCTCGAAGGGCGCGCGTTCACGGGGGTGCGGCGCTGGGGAAAGTTCCTCGACCTGGCGGCGGACGGCGGGCCCGAGGGCGGTCTGCACCTGGTCGTGCATCTCGCCAGGGCGGGGTGGCTGCGGTGGCAGGACGCGCTGCCCGCCGCGCCGCCGCGCCCCGGCAAGGGCCCGCTCGCGCTGCGCCTTGAGTTGGCCGATGCCTCCGGCGGCGCCGCCTCGGGTGAGGGCTTCGATCTGACCGAGGCGGGGACGCAGAAGCGGCTGGCCGTCCACGTGGTGGGCGACCCGCGGCAGGTGCCGGGCATCGCCAGGCTCGGGCCCGATCCCCTGGCACCGGAGTTCGACCGCGAGGCACTGGCGGCGCTGCTCGGGGGCCGGCGTCAGCAGATCAAGGGCCTGCTGCGGGACCAGTCGGTCGTCTCCGGCATCGGCAACGCCTACTCGGACGAGATCCTGCACGCGGCGCGGATGTCGCCGTTCAAGCTGGCTGCCGACCTGTCCGAGGAGGAGGTCGACACGCTGTACGCGGCGCTGCGGGACACGCTCGCCGATGCCGTCGAGCGGGCGCGCGGGGTGTCGGCAAGCGAGCTGAAGGCGGGCAAGCGGCTCGGGTTGCGGGTGCACGGGCGCGCGGGCGAGGCCTGTCCGGTGTGCGGGGACACCGTCCGCTCGGTCTCCTTCCGGGATGCGGCGCTGGAGTACTGCCCGACCTGTCAGACCGGTGGCAGGCCCCTGGCCGACCGCCGGATGTCGCGTCTGCTGAAATGAGAGACGACACCCTACTGACCGGTAAGAGCCGCTCGTCCGGAGGAGATCGCTGTGCAGACTGGGACAGCTGAGCGCGGGGCACGGGAGTTCGACATCGTCCTGTTCGGAGCCACCGGGTTCGTGGGGGAGCTGACGGCACGCCACCTGGCCGCGCACGCGCCCGACGGGTGCCGCTGGGCGCTGGCGGGACGCAGCCGCGACAAGCTGGCGGCCCTGCGCGAGCGGCTGGCCGCCGACCACCCCGCCGCCGCCGACCTCGCCCTGGTCACCGCCGACGCCGCCGACGCGGGTTCCGTGGCGGACCTCGCCGCCCGCTCCCGCGTGGTCGCCAGCACCGTGGGCCCCTACATCCGCTACGGCACCCGGCTGGTCGCCGCCTGCGCCGAGTCCGGCACCGACTACCTGGACCTGTCGGGCGAGCCGGAGTTCGTGGACCTGATGTACCTGCGGCACCACTCCCGCGCCAAGGAGACCGGGGCACGGCTCGTGCACGCCTGCGGTTTCGACTCCGTCCCCCACGACCTGGGGGTGCGCTTCACCGTCGAGCAGCTGCCCGAGGGCGTGCCGCTCAGCGTGGACGGGTTCGTCCGCTCCAACGCCATGGTCTCCGGCGGCACGTTGGCGAGCGTCCTGCTCGCCTTCGCGCGCGCCGACCGGATGGCCCGCGCCGCCAAGGCCCGCCGCGCCGCCGACCCGCGCCCCGCGCACCGCGTCGTCCGCACGCCGACGGGCACCGTGCGGCACGACGAGGAGCTGGGCGTGTGGGCGGTGCCGCTGCCCACCCTCGACCCGCAGATCGTCGGCCGTTCGGCCGCCGCGCTGGACAGGTACGGGCCCGTCTTCACCTACCGCCACCACGCCGCCGTCAAGCGGCTGCCGGTGGTCGCGGGCGGGCTCGCGGGCGCGGCCGGACTCTTCGCCGCCGCCCAGCTGCCCGCGCTGCGGCGCTTCCTGTCCGCCCGGTTGGCTCCCGGCCAGGGCCCCGACGAGGCGCGCAGGGCCCGCAGTTGGTTCTCGGCGCGGTTCGTGGGCCGGGGCGGTGGCCGCCGGGTCGTCACCGAGGTCGCGGGCGGCGACCCCGGCTACGACGAGACGGCCACGATGCTCGCCGAGGCGGCCCTGTGCCTGGCCCACGACGACCTGCCGCCCACGGCGGGCCAGGTGACGACGTCGGTCGCCATGGGCGAGGCGCTCACCGCCCGGCTGGTCCGTGCGGGTCTGGAGTTCCGCGTGCTGGAGGACTCGCCGGAGTGAGGTGCCGGGCGGCCCACCCCCGTGGGGCGCGCGCCCTCTCTAGGGGTGCCGCGCGCCCCGCGGCGCGCGGAGCACGGCCACGACGTTCTGGCCGCCGAACCCGAAGGCGTTGACCACGGCGGTGCTCACGTCGGTCTTGCGCGCGGTGTGCGGGACGTGGTCGAGGTCGCACTCGGGGTCGGGGGTGTCCAGATTGATGGTCGGCGGCACCGCACCGTCCCGCACGGCCAGCGCCGCGACCATCGCCGAGAGCGCTCCGGCGGCCCCGATCATGTGACCGACCATGGACTTGGGCGAGCTGACCAGCAGCCCGTCCGCCGCCTCGCCGAAGACGGACCGCACGGCCTGGGTCTCCAGCCGGTCGTTGATCCGCGTCGCGGTGCCGTGCGCACAGATGTAGTCCACCTCGCCGGGGGCGGTGTGCGTCGTGGCCAGGGCCCGCCGCATCGCGGTGGCCGCGTGCTCGCCCGAGGGATGCGGTGCGCTGACGTGGAAGGCGTCCGAGGTGAGGGCGCCACCTGCGATCTCCAGGTAGGGCCGCGCGCCCCGGGCCGCCGCGTGTTCGGCGGACTCGACGACGAAGACGACGGCGCCCTCGCCGAAGACGAACCCGTCGCGCTCCGCGTCGAACGGCCGGCTCGCCCGCTCGGGCGCCTCGTTGCGGGTCGAGAGCGCGCCCATGGTGCTCAGTCCGGTGAACATGACCGGGGTGAGGGCCGAGTCGGTGCCACCGGCCACCACGACGTCGGCCTCGCCCGCCAGGATGGTGCGGCGCGCCTCCAGCAGGGCGTGGATGCCGCTGGCGCAGGCGAGGGCCGAGGCGTTGACGGGGCCGTGGGCGCCCAGGTCGATGGCGACCTCGCAGGCGGGCATGTTCGGGATCACGGAGGAGACGAAGTACGGGCTGACCTTGCGCGGGTCCTCTTGCCGCTGGTCGGTCGCCGCCTCGATGCCGGGGAAGCCGGCCACCGCGTTGTTGATCTGGACGCCGACGCGGGCGTCGGGGTCGCCGTCCACGGCCAGTGCGGCGTCCCGTGCGGCTTCCCGTGCCGCGACGACGGCGTACTGCGAGAAGCGCTCCGAGCGGCGGAGGCGCTTGCGGTCGAAGTGCTCCTCGGGGTGGAAGTTCTTGACCTCGGCGGCGATGCGGGTGGGGAGGTCACGCGCGTCGAAGCGGGAGATCTCGGCCACGCCGGATCTGCCGGCGAGCAGAGCCTCCCAGCTGGTCTCCTTGTCGTTGCCGACGGGGGTGAGCGCGCCGATGCCGGTGACGACCACGGCGGGGTGGGTGGTGGGGCTGTGGGACACGGTGCTGCTTTCGTTGTGAGAGGGAGGGAGGGAGAGCCCCCCCCCCCCCCCCCCCCCCCCCCCCGGGTGGAAGTTCTTGACCTCGGCGGCGATGCGGGTGGGGAGGTCA
>NZ_JASKYT010000387.1:0-6126 GCF_041028275.1 Streptomyces sp. PU-14G | reverse complement strand
GGGGGAGCTTGGGCGGGGCGGTGTCGGGCCCATGCCTTAGATTCGTGGTCCGGACTTCGACAACGGGAGGCAGCGGCACCATGGACGCGGTGGACAGGCAGCTCATCCAGGCGTTGCGGGAGAACGGGAGGGCCTCCTACGCGGAACTGGGGCGGCTGGTGGGGCTGTCGGGGCCCAGCGTCACCGACCGGATCAACCGGCTGGAGGCGGCCGGGGTGATCACCGGCTACCGCGCCACTGTCGACGCGCCCTCGCTGGGGCTCGGGGTGACGGCGCTCATCGGCATCCAGCTGACCGACGCGACGGACCACGAGGACGTGGCGGGGCGGCTGCGGTCGCTGCACGAGATCGAGGACTGCTGGTTCATCGCCGGTGACGACTCGTACATGCTCAAGGTGCGGGCGGGTGATGTGGACGGGCTGGAGCGCACCATCCGCCGGCTGTCGGGCACGGAGGGCGTCTCGCGCACGCGCACCACGATCGTGCTGTCGACCAAGTGGGAGAACCGGGTGGGCGAGCTGCCCGAGGAGTGAGGTGCGGGCGGCCTGGCGTAGTGTCGTCGGGACGCGCGGAGGCGCCGGAAGGCCCCGGGGAAGGCCCCGTCGGGGGTGTCCGGGACCGCGGAAGGTGACCGCACCGCGAGAAGCACCAACGAGGCAGGCAGGTGGCGCGAGGAATGGACGCGGAGCTGCGGCGACGGCCGGCGGACGTCGAGAACGGCCCGGAAGGCGTCGAGGACGTCGGGGCCGCCGAGAACGCCGGGGCCGCCGGGAACGTCGGGAATGCCGGGAACATCGGGAACGTCGAAAAGAAGGTCCGCTCCGGTGAGCGACTGGGGCGCGAGGACGGGGTCGCGCTCTTCGCTTCCGACGACCTGGCCTGGCTCGGCGGTCTGGCGCACGAGGCGCGGGCGCTGAAGAACGGCGACGTGGCGTACTTCGCCGAGCACCGCCGTCTCGAACTCACCGACGACGTGGACGCCATGGTCGAGTCCGCCACCCGCCTCGCGGCCGAGGGCGCCACCGAGCTGCACCTGGCCACGGGCCCAGGCGCGATCTGGGAGCACTGCGTGCGGGCCCTGCGGGCGCTGCGTGCCGCCCTGCCCGAGGCGGTGGCGCTGCGCGCGTTCACGGCCGCCGACGTCAGCCGTTTCGCCGTCGCCTCGAAGGTGAGCGAGAGCGAGGTGCTGGACGAGCTGCTGGCCGCCGCTCCGGCCTCCCTGGCCGACGGCTTCGAGGGGTCCGGCGCGGAAGCCGAGGACGTGGCGCGGCAGGCGGAGGGCGAGGGCTGGACGGACTGGGCCCGTGTCCACCGGCTGGCGCATCACAAGGGCCTCACCACCGTGTGCACGGTGCGTTTCGGATACGGCGAGGAGAGCGCCGAGCGGGTGGACCACCTGCTGCGCCTGCGCGAACTCCAGGACGAGACCGGCGGATTCCGCGCCCTCCTCCCGCTGCGCCACGAGGGGCCGCAGGGCGCGACCGGCGCCGAGGTCCTGGCGACGTTCGCCGTCTGCCGGCTGCTGCTGGACAACGTGGCGCACGTGGCGGCCCGCTGGGCGGTGCACGGGGCGCAGACGTCCCAGTTGGCGCTCCAGCACGGTGCGGACGAGATGGCGGGCCCGCCGGCCGCCGAGACCTCGCGGGACGCCGACGTCCTCACGCGGGACGAGCTGGTCGAGCTCATCCGTGACACCGGCTTCCGCCCGGTCGAGCGCGACGCCCACTACGGTGTCCTGCGCTCTTTCGAAGGACCGGACCCGGACCGCCGCGAGGCGCCCCAGCCCATGCGGGTGTAAGCCCCAGACGGCCTGTGAGAGCCGGCGGGGTGAGGGGTACCGCGAGCGGTATGGCAGCTGACAAGGACGCGGGTCGCAGGAAGAGCGCGGGTGGCGGCGAGGGCGCGGGCCGGCCCGAGGAGGCGTACGACGCGTCGCCGTTCCTGCCGGATCGGCCGGGGCGGGGCAACGCGGGGTTGCGCAGGCTGCGGGAAGCCGCTGCCACGTGCCGTGGGTGCCCGCTGCACCGGGACGCGACGCAGACGGTCTTCGGCAGCGGGGACGCCCGGGCCCGTGTCCTCCTCGTCGGGGAGCAGCCAGGGGACCAGGAGGACCGGCGGGGTGAGCCGTTCGTGGGCCCGGCGGGCGGGATGCTGGACCGGGCGTTGGGCGAGGCGGGGATCGATCCGGCGCAGGCGTACGTCACCAACGCCGTCAAGCACTTCAAGTGGGCGCACGAGGAGGGACGGGGGAAGCGGCGTATCCACAAGCCGCCGACGCTGCGGGAGATGTCGGCGTGCGGGCCGTGGCTGGCCGCCGAGCTGGCGCTGACGGAGCCCGAGGTGCTGGTGGTGCTGGGGGCGACGGCGGGCAAGGCGCTGTTCGGTTCGTCGTTCCGTGTCACCAAGGAGCGCGGCACCTGTACGGAGCGTGAGGTGCAGGGGCGCTCGGAGCGGGTGGTACCGACGATCCATCCCTCCGCGATCCTGCGTGCGGAGAACCGGGACGAGGTGTACGCGGGCTTCCTCGCCGACCTGCGGGTGGCCGCGCGGATGCTGGAGTGACGCCGGTGCGGTCCCGGTGCGGTCCCGGTGCGGTCCCGGCGGGGTCCGGGGGCGCCGAAGATCGCCGCGGGGGCTGTGCTTGACTGGAAGGGTCCGCGAAACGCCCAAATGCATGGAGAAGACACCGTGAGCAGCAGCAGGTCGCACGCCACGCTCCGCTACACCACCATGCGGCTTGGCATCTTCGTCGGCTGCCTCGTCGTCGTCGGGCTGCTGGCGCAGTTCGGCATCATTCCGTCGGGTATCGGCAAGTCGAACCCGATCTGGATGGTGCTGCTGGCGCTGGTCGTCTCGGCGCCCCTCAGCTATGTGCTGCTGCGCAAGCAGCGGGACGCCATGTCCGAGCAGATCGTGGGCGGTGTGGGCCGGGCCAAGGAGCGGCTGGCGGCCAACCAGTCCCAGGAGGACGGGGCCCAGCAGCGCGGCGAGTCGCGGACCGTGTAGCCGTGTAACCCTCGTCACACCGTCGTCGACGCCCCGCCGGGAATGCGCTTCTCCCGGCGGGGCGTTGAGCTGTTCCGTAACCGCCCCCCAAAGGAATGCTTTGGGTAAGCCAAAGACGGAGTGTTAGCGTGACGGCCATGACGAACGCAGCCCCCACTTCCGACGCGCACCGGGCAAGGCCCGGCCTGGCGCTCGTGGCACGGCTGCACGTCGATCTGTGCCGCTGTATGTCGGCGACCTGTCGCTGACAGCGCGGCCGGACTACCCTCCGGCGCGAATCGACCGCACCGTTCTGCGATCCCTGCTCGCGACGCCCCTTTCAGCCAAGAGCGCGCTCCCTTGGGGAGTTCGCTCGAAGACGCCCCCGGAGTAGGTCCGTGTCCTCGTCACCGTCCGATACCGCCACGCCCGCGAAGGGCTTCCGCATACCCAACGTCCCCTTCTGGGTACAGATCCTGGCAGGCCTCGTCCTCGGCGTGGTCCTCGGCTGGGTCGCCAACAACTGGGACGTCGCCTGGTTGGGCACCACCCTCACCAAGATCGGTGAGATCTTCGTCCAGCTGCTGAAGCTGGCCGTCGCCCCGCTGGTCTTCTTCGCGATCACCATCTCGATCACCAACCTGCGCAACGTGCACAACGCGGCGCGGCTCGCCACCCGCACCCTGCTGTGGTTCATGGCGACCTCGCTGATCGCCGTGGCGCTCGGGCTGCTCATCGGCCTGGTCACCAACCCGGGGTCGGGGACGGGGCTGTCCGCCAAGGACGCCGCCAAGCCGGACACCCAGGGCTCCTGGCTGGACTTCCTCACCGGGATCATCCCGAAGGACGTCATCACGCCGTTCACCGAACTCCAGGTGCTCCAGATCGTCTTCATGGCGGTCGTCGTCGGCATCGCCGCGCTCAAGCTGGGCGAGAAGGCCGAGCCCCTGCTGAAGCTGGGCGAGTCCGTCCTGGCGCTGCTCCAGAAGGCGCTGTGGTGGATCATCCGGCTCGCTCCGGTGGGCACCATCGGTCTGATCGGCACCGCCATCAAGGACTACGGCTGGGACCTGATCGGCAGCTACGCCACGTTCACCGCCGACATCTACGTCGGCTGCGCGCTGGTCCTCTTCGGCGTCTACCCGCTGCTGCTGGGCACGGTCGCCAAGGTCAACCCGCTCCAGTTCTTCAAGGGCGCCTGGCCCGCGATCCAGCTGGCGTTCGTCTCCCGCTCGTCGGTCGGCACCATGCCGCTGACGCAGAAGGTCACCGAGCGGCTCGGGGTGCCCAAGGAGTACGCGTCCTTCGCGGTGCCGTTCGGCTCGACGACGAAGATGGACGGCTGCGCCTCCATCTACCCGGCGATCGCGGCCATCTTCGTGGGCGAGTTCTTCCACGTGGACATGGGGCTCAAGGAGTACCTGCTGATCGTCTTCGTCTCGGTGATCGGCTCGGCCGCCACGGCGGGGCTCACGGGCGCGACGGTGATGCTCACGCTGACGCTCTCGACCCTGGGCCTGCCCCTGGAGGGCGTGGGTCTGCTGCTGGCCATCGACCCGATCCTGGACATGATGCGCACGGCGACGAACGTCGCGGGGCAGGTCGTCATCCCCGTCCTGGTCTCCGCCAAGGAGAAGATCCTGGACCGCGAGATGTTCGCCCACGCCCGCAGCTTCAGCATCGAGGACGCCGACACCTCCGTCGGGCCCCGCCCGGCCGTCCAGCAGGAGCCCGTCACCACCGGCTGACCTGCCCGCCTGCTCCGTCCGCGCGCCCCCGGCCCCAGGCCGGGGGCGCGTACGCTTGCGGAGGACCGGAGTTGACGCGGTACGGGGCAGACGGGGCGACGGGGAAGAGGGGTTGGACAGCGTGGGGCAGAAGCGGATGCCGCGCGAGGTGCGGGAGCGGCAGATGCTGGACGCCGCCGTGACCGCCTTCGCGCGCCACGGCTACCAGGCCGCCTCCATGGACGACATCGCGGAGGCCGCCGGGGTCTCCAAACCGCTGGTGTACCTGTATCTCAAGTCCAAGGAGGACCTGTTCACGGCCTGTGTGCGGCGGGAGATCGGCGCGCTGGTGGCGGCGGTGCGGCAGGGCACACGGGAGCGCGGCGTCTCGGCCGACCAGCAGCTGTGGAACGGGCTGACGGCGTTCTTCGCGCACACCGCGGCGCGCCCCGACGGGGTCGCGGTGCTCCACCGTGCCCGCACCCAGGGCGAGCCGTTCGCACGGGAGGTCGCCGCGATGCGCGTCGAGGTGCTCACTCTGGTGACGGCGCTGCTGGCGCAGGCCGCGCAGGACGCCGGGTGCGACGGTGCCCTGGCCGAGCGTGAGGTCTCGGGGCTGGCGCACGCGCTGGTGGGCGCGGCGGAGTCGCTGGCCGAGTGGGCCAACACGTGGACGGCCCAGAACGCCGACGCCGCCCCCTCCGCGAGGGAGACGGCGGCGACGCTGATGAACTTCTGCTGGGCCGGCCTGGAGAACCTCACCAAGGGCGCCCGGTGGGTCCCGGCGCCGAGGTGAGCGGCTACTTCTTCCAGCGGGAGCCCCCGTTCTCGTACTGGGAGAGGGCCAGGCCCAGGCCGAAGAACGTGGGCGCCCACTCGCCGATGAAGATGCCCCACCGGTCGGCCCTGTCCGTGCCGGCCTTCTCCGCCTTGACGGACGCGGCCCAGCTCAGGAACGAGATGCCGACCGAGGCCAGGGCCGCGCAGTAGGCGTGTTCGGCCCGCAGGCCTGCTTCGTGCAGTTTCGCGACGACCATTACCCGGTCTCCCGTCATAGAGGATCGCTACTCCAGCCACGCAACCACCGGGTCTGTGCCCCCGCCCCTCCTGTTACGCCGAACGGGTGACGGTTTCGCCGTGGCTCCCCGTGCCTGGGCTGACGCGCCCGGCGAGGTGGAGCCGGGGCCGCTCGCCCGTCCCGCGCAGCTCGAAGGCGCCGGTGGCCGGGTCCGCGGCGTACGCGACCCGGGTCGGGAGGAGCACCGGCGCCCTGAAGTCCGCCTCCGCGTAGCCGATGCCGTCGGCCCGGCCGCCGCTGTCCGCCTCGTGGGCCGCCAGGCAGCGGGCGAAGGTCCACATCCCGTGGGCGAGGGCGCGGGGGAAGCCGAAGGCGCGGGCGGCGAGGGGGTGGAGG
>NZ_JASKYT010000386.1:0-6648 GCF_041028275.1 Streptomyces sp. PU-14G | reverse complement strand
CACGGCCCAGCCACACCGTCGAGAAGTCGCCGGAGAAGGCCGCCAGCAGGGCGCCCGCCACCGCGAACACCTTCGCGATCAGCAGCGGTGGTACCCGGCCGACGCGGCTGGCTGGCCAGCCGCCGACGGGGTTGAAGATGATCGCGAGCTCCGTGCTGACGGCGACGGCACGGAGATCTGGGTGCTGGACAGGTGCATCTGGTCCGTCATGGGACCGAGGCCCGCGCTCAGCGCCGCGTTGGCGTACGCGTCGAGGAACAGGCCGCCGAAGGCGAGATACCAGGACAGCCGCGCGCGCCCCGCCACGTTTTTGAGCCCGTCGATGAGCGCGACGATGTCGGCGACGCCTCTGACGCTCGGAGGTTGTGCCATCTTTCCGCCTTTTCAGGAGGACCTGTCCGATGGCACATCGCGAGGAAGCAGACACAGCTGGGCCACCGACAGGTGGTCTGTGTCTGTGCCTGCCAAAGAACTACGGCGAAGCCGTAGGAGAGTCCGTCCAGGACGGGTCTTACGCGGAGAAGTTAAGAACGCAAGATGTGTTTACGTCAAGAGTTGCCGGAAGATTTCCGGGGCTTTTCCGCGCCCGTCGCCGAACAGGTCTGCAAGAGTGTCCCTCGCACGGAACCGACCTGCTCACCGCACCGGAAGGACCTTTGTGGGCGAGAACAAGGAGCGCATGCTGGCGGGGGAGTGGTACCTCCCCGACGACGAGGAGCTGCGGGCGGCGACCGAGCGGCGTGCCGAGCTGTGCGCGGCCTACAACGCCGCGGACACCGCGCCGGCCGCCGAGCGCCGCAAGATACTCGACGAGCTGGTCGGCGAGCTCGGTGAGAACGTGGCCATCCGGCCGCCGTTCTACTGCGACTACGGCACCTATCTGTCCATCGGCGCCCACACCTTCATCAACTTCGGCGCCGTCTTCCTGGACGCCGCGCCCATCACCATCGGGCGCGACGCGCAGATCGGCCCCAACGTCCAGCTGCTGACCCCCACCCACGAGCTGGACACCGAACGGCGGCGGGCCGGCTGGGAGAAGGGCATGCCCATCACCCTCGGCGACAACGTGTGGCTCGGCGGCGGCGTCATCGTCTGCCCCGGGGTCACGATCGGCGCCGACACCGTCGTCGGAGCCGGCTCTGTGGTCGTGGGCGACCTGCCCGCTGGGGTCCTGGCCGTCGGCAACCCGGCCCGCGTCGTGCGCGAGCTGTGACCGGTTCTCGACCCTGACACCCCGGCCCCGGCCCGGGCCCGCCACCGCTCAGGGGCGGCGCCAGGAGTCGTCGGGCAGGTGGGAGCCCGCCTGCGGGCCCATCCGCAGCATGCCGCCGTCCACCGCCCACGACGCGCCGGTCACGTACGCCGCCTGGTCACCGGCCAGGAAGGCGATCACGTCGGCGACCTCGCGGGCGTCGCCGGGGCGCCCCAGCGGCACCCCGGGGCGCTGTGCCGCGTGCACGTCCGCGTCCTCCTGGCCGGTCATGGGCGTGGCGATCTCTCCGGGGGCCACGGCGTTGACGCGGATGCCGTGTTCGGCCAGCTCCAGCGCCATCACCTGCGTGAGCAGCCCCAGCCCTCCCTTGGCGGCGCAGTACGGCGCCGCACCGACCCTGGGCTGGTGCTCGTGCACGCTGGTGACGTTCACGACGGCTCCGCCGTCGCCCTGTCCGATCATGCGGCGGGCGGCGCGCTGCGAGCAGAGGAAAGGCCCGAGCAGGTCCACCTCCAGCACCTCGCGCACCGAGCCGAGGTCGAGGTCGAGGAACGGGGTGGCGGTGCCGGTCCCGGCGTTGTTGACGAGCACGTCGATCCTGCCGAGCTCGTCCGCGAGCCGGTCCACGACCTCGGCCGCGTCCGGCAGGCGCGTCAGATCCAGGTGCCGTACCGCCGCGCGGCGGCCCGTCCGGTGGCGGACCTCCGCCGCCGTCTCCTCGGCGCCTTCCCTGTCGGTGTTCCAGGTGACGCCGACGTCCAGGCCCTCCTGCGCCAGGCGCAGCGCGCTCGCCCGTCCGATGCCGGAGTCGGAGCCGGTGACGACCGCGACCCGGGCGCGGTCACCGCCCCCGGCACGTCCTGCGGAAACTTCGGTGGACACTCCCGATCTCCTTCCCCGGCGGGCTGCGGCCCGGCGGTGCGCGGCGTGCCGGGCGCCATGCCGCCGGGTCACCACCTGCCTGCTCGGTAAACGGCCGTACGGCACGCGTGAGGGCCGCGGCGAGGGGGTCCGCGGCCGATGTGCGCCCCGTGCGAGCGGCGCGCATGCTGGAAAGCGACGCGCGTTGGACCGCTTGAGTGACGTGAGTGAGGTGAACGGCTATGCAGCACGACGAGTTCATCGGCCAGGTGCAGGCGCGGGCCCACCTGAACAGCAGAGGAGCGGCGGAGGCCGGCACGCGGGCCACCTTGGAGACGCTGGCCGAGCGCATCCCGGCGCCGATGGCGGAGAAGCTCGCCGCGCAGCTCCCCACCGAGCTGGGAGAGCACCTGCGCAGAGTGGAGTTCGCACCCGACGAACCCGTCACCGGCGTGCGCATGGACCGCCACGAGTTCTTCGACCGCGTGGCGCGGCGGGCCAGGACCGACCCGCCCAAGGCCGTCCACGAGGCCCGCACGGTCGTCGAACTGCTGGAGGAGGCCACGCAGGGCGCGCTGACCGAACGCATCCGGCAGTCACTCGACGAGGAACTCGCCTCCGTCCTGTTCTCGGGCAGCACCGGCACCGCCGGCAGCTGAGCCGGGCCGCGAGGACGGCCGGCGAAGAGTCGGCTCAGAAAGGCAGCGAGCAGCATGAGCACTGCGCACACCACCGTCGACGAGGTGCTGGCCGCGCTCGGCGACGTGGATTTCCCGGCGGACAAGGACAAGCTGATGCGGGCGGCGGCGGAATCCGGCGCCTCGGGGGAGGTCCGTGTCGCACTGCGCGGCATCCCACCCGAGGAGTACGCCAACCGCGAGGAGGTGGCGCGCTCCGTCCGCGTGGACCCCGACTCGGACCTCGACCTCAGCCCCGCACAACGCGCCGAGCAGGCCAGGCAGGGCGGTAAGCACGGGCAGTCGCAGCACCTGCGCGAGGCGCCCAAACCGCCGGTGGAGGACGAACTCGACCGCTGACGAGGTACCCGGCACCACGGACCGCGACACGGCAGCCCGGCACCCACCAGAACCCGAGGGAGGACCCTCATGGTGCGCAAGAAGGTCGAAGGCGACGAGGAGCAGCGGCGCGCCGCGGCACACAAGGCCCACCGCGACGAGGAACCGCCCAGCGCCCGCAGCGTGACCACGGGAGCGTCCAAGCAGCGCGCCCACCGCGCGGGCCCGTCCGCGCGGCAGGACGAGGAGACGCCGGCCCAGCGCCAGGGCAAGCAGGGCCACAGCGCGGAGGCGCCCAGCCCCGCGCCCCGCGGCGGGGTCGGTCCCGCGGAGCCGCGCAGCCCGTACCAGGGGCGGGGCAGGCCCGGCTACTCGCAGGAGCACGAACGTGTCTTCCGCGCCCTGGTCACCGCGGAGGAGCAGCACGACGGCGAGTCGGTCACGCTGGAGGACATCTCGCGGGAGGCGGCGATGCCCCGCGACCGCACCCGCACGATGATGCACGATCTGGTGACCGCGCATCATCTCGCCACCGAGCTGCAGAGCACGGACACCCCGGACGTCGACTCGCGCTACGAGAGCAAACCGGGGCGCTGAGCCGGAGGAGGCCCGGGCGGTCGGCCGGGCGGGCGGAGGCCGGGGGCGGCGGTTTTCCGGACCACAGGGACCGGAGAACCGCCCCGGTGTCACTCCGCCCACGGCCCGGTGTCACTCCGCCCGCGGCCCGGTGTCACTCCGCCCGGTCGCCGCCCTTCCGCGCATCCACCGCCTCCGCCGCGTCCTTCGACCCGCTGACCGGCGCGGGCAGCCGCCCCGTGCCGCCCCCGGAAGCGCTCGGGGCCTCGGCCGCGGGCCGGGCGTGGCGCTGCGTGCTGAGCGGCCCGCGCGCCACGGGCGCTTCCCGCTCCCGCGTGTCGGGGAAGGCCGGCACCCCGGAGACGGACGTCGCCGTCGACGACTCCGCCCTGTGCCGCAGCACCCCCTCCACCAGGCGTGGCGCGGTGAAAGCCGCACCGTGCACGAAACGCATCGCGGGCCCGAACGACGGAGCCGTCAGCAGCCCGGCGAAGAACAGACCCGGGCACGAGGACTGGAAGCGCGTGTCGAGCCAGGGCGCGTCGCCCGTGCCGACCCGGCGCAGCCCCTCGCGCAGCGAGGAGTCGAGCATGCCCAGCCGGGACAGGTCGGGGGCGAACCCGGTGGCTGCCACCACGTGGTCGGTCTCCAGGGTGTGTGCGGTCCCGTCCGCCGCCGCCAGCCACAGCCGCACCCGTTCACCCAGCACGCCGCCGACCCGGCGGACACCCGGCGCTGTCCGGTCGGCAGCCGTGATCGTGTGGCCCAGGAGCGCCGGCACGGCCGTCTCGAAGCGCTCCCGCAGCCACCAGGCGCCCGCAGGCCCGAGCGCGTTGCGGGCGATGTGCAGCCGGGTGGAGGCGGGCAGCCGCCGCACCGCGGACGGCAGCCGGGACCACACCCAGCTGGGCCAGCCGGTGCCCAGCGCGCTGTGCGGGTCGCGCAGAGCCGTGAGCCGCCCGCGCGCCAGCGGCTGCGGAGGCGCGTTCCAGTCGATGCGGGGCGCCCGCGCGACGACCCGCACGCGCGCACCCTCCTCCGCCAGCAGCGCCGACGTCTCCAGCGCGGCCTGCCCTGCGCCGACCACGGTCACGTCCTTGCCCGCGAACCTGCTCAGATCGCGGTGGTGGGTGCTGTGGGTGACCAGCTCGGTGGGAAGGCCGCCGAGCGCGGGTGGCCGCTGGGCGAACGGCAGCACGCCGACGGCGAGGACGACGGCGCGTGCCATCATCCGCTCGCCCTGCGCCGTCTCCAGCACGAACCCCTCGACGCACGGGATCACGCGTGTCACGGTCTGTTCGTCGGCGGGCGGCGCCGCGTTCCGGCCGAACCAGGTGCCGTACTCGGTGAAGGTGTCCAGCGGCAGCGGGCTCCCGTGCGCGACCTCGATACCGCGTTCGGCGCAGTAGGTGGTGAGGGTGTGGGCGCCCGAGGGGTCGGACAGCGCGGAGGCGCCGGGCTCCGACTTGAGGAACATGCCGCGCGGCATGTGGTCCCGCCAGGACGCCATCGGTCTGCCCAGCACCCGCAGGTTGAGCCCGGCGGCTGCGGCGTGCGAGGCGACGGACAGTCCGTAGGGGCCTGCGCCCACCACGACGAGGTCGTACATGGGTTTCCTTCTCTCTGTGCGGCGTTGCGAGGTCTGAGGCTGTGGGCTGACGAGTTGCGGGCGGGGCTGTGGGGTCACGAGCTGCGGGCTGCCACCCCCGCGCAGACCCGCGCGCAGACCCCCGCGCAGTCCCTCGCGCAGGCAGCGCCCCAGCCAGCCCGCCGCCATGGCGGCGAAGGGCAGCGGATCGTCGGCGGCGAACCAGGCGCGTTCCACAGGTCCGCGCGCCGACCGTGCGCCCGTAGGGCCGGAGCGCGTACCCGCGGCCCGGCCCAGCAGGGTGGAGAGGGCGGCGTAGTTCTCCACGACGTAGGTGCGCCCCGGGCCGCCGCGCGCCGCCGGCACCGTACGGCCGGTCAGGTGCAGATGCTGGGCGCGGACCACGTCCACGCCGTTGTCGTCCGTGAAGAGGCGGAACTGGGCACCCGGCCTGGGGTTGAAGTCCACCAGGTGGTGGACGCCGGTGCCCGGGTCGAGCCGGAAATCCAGGTCGAGGATGCCGCGGTAGTCCAGTTGGGCCGCCAGCCGCGCCGCCGCCTGCTCCACGGACGGATTGGGCAGCCAGGTGCCGACCGCCGTCAGACCGGTGCGCGGGGGCCACGAGCGCTCCTTGCGCCCCGCACCGCAGGCCAGGAACCGGCCGCCCTCGGCCGCGTACCCGTGGAAGAACCAGTCGGCCCCCGGGCCGTCAGGCAGCCTGCGTTGCAGCAGTAGCGCACTGCCGGCCTCGGCGCTCCGCGCGAACAGCCGCGCCGCTTCCCCGGGCGTACGGACCAGCGTGGTGCTGCGCAGCCCGGGCGGCAGCAGCCAGGGGCGGCTCCACTTGGCCACCACGGGCAGCCCCAGGGCCCCCGCCTCGCGGGCCGCCTCCGCCGCGCTGCCGGGCAGCACGGTGCGCGGGTGCGGAACGCGGGCGCGCGCGCAGAGGGCGGCCAGCTCGGCCTTGTCGGCCAGCATGGCGGGCAGTTCAGGCGCGACGGACGGCAGCAGATAGTGCCCGGCGAGCCCGGCGGCGAGGCGGGCGACGGCGATCGCCCCCTGATCGTCGAGCGGCACGAGGACCGCGGGCCGACCGATCGCACGGGCCGTCCCGAGCAGTGCCCGCTCCAGCTCGCCGTCCGGCGGTGCCCCGGCGGCGCCGGAAGGCGGCCACCGTGCCGGCGTGTGGAGCCGGTGCAGGTAGCGGGTCCTGCCCACCGGGCCGGGTGCCGCGCCGAGCAGTGCGTGCACCTCCACACCGGCGCGCCCCAGCGATCTGGCGGCGCCCAGCGTGCCGTGGTGGTACGGGTTCGGGTCGAGTCTCAGCAGCAGCGCTGGCACGTCCGTGGCGAACGACGGCATGAGGGGCATGTCCTTCAGACGCGGGGCGGGTG